>DATGTQ010000175.1 GCA_035301805.1 Tissierellales bacterium | reverse complement strand
CCATTGACATTACTGTAATCAATAGAATCTGTATAAATTGGGCATTCCATAATTTTGTACCCTCCTGTCATATATTCAGACATATTTACCTCCGAATCGGAATTAATTTTTATTATTTTAAATTATGACTTATTTCTATATTATACTCAAAAAAGACTATATTATCAATATAATTAATGTCATATACACTATATTATGCTACTTTTTTGTAGATAATGTCATTTTTTAATATTATATATTTTAATATTTTATAAATACATTAACAACCATTTTATTTAACATAGCCTTTTAAAATATCTACTTAAATTTTAATACATTTAAGATATATTTAAAAGTTAGAATTAAAGATTTTTATACTATTATAAATCTAACAATATTTATTATTTCTTATATCCATTTGGATTTTGGCTTTGCCATCTCCATGAATCTTCACACATTTCATCTATTCCATACTTAGTCTTCCAACCAAGTTCTTTTTCTGCTTTTGTAGGATCTGCATAACAAGCTGCTATATCCCCTGGTCTTCTTTCAGTTATTTTGTATGGTATTTCTTTACCACTAGCTTTTGAAAATGCATTAACTAATTCAAGTACACTATATCCTTTACCAGTTCCCAAGTTATATGTAACAAGACCTGGATTTTGAGATAATTTTTCTAATGCCTTAACATGACCATGAGCTAAGTCAAGTACATGTATATAATCTCTTACCCCTGTTCCATCAACAGTATCATAGTCATCTCCAAATACATTTAGATATGGAAGTTGACCTACTGCAACCTTAGTTATATATGGCATTATATTATTAGGTATTCCGTTTGGTTCTTCCCCTATTCTACCGCTTTTATGTGCACCTATTGGATTAAAGTATCTAAGTATTGCTACATTTAATTTTTTATCTGCAAAACATATATCTCTTAACATATCTTCTACCATTAACTTAGTTCTTCCATACGGATTTGTAACAGATAATGAAGAATCTTCTACTATAGGTAATTTTTCAGGATTTCCATACACTGTAGCTGATGAACTAAATACAAAGTTTTTTACATTGTATTTTTTCATAAGCTCAAATAATACTAATGTGCTTCCTATATTATTTGAGTAATATTCCATTGGCATTGAAACTGATTCTCCAACAGCTTTAAGAGCTGCAAAATGTATTATTGAATCTATTTCATTTTCTTTAAATACAACTTCCATTTTTTCTTTATCTGTTATATCTATTTCATAAAATTTAGGAGTCTTTCCTGATAGCTCTTTTATTCTATCTAATACTATTTTGTCACTATTACATAGGTTGTCCACTATTACTACATCATATCCTTCTTCTAAAAGCTCTATAGATGTATGGCTTCCTATATATCCTACTCCACCAGTTACTAAAACTGCCATTGTCCCACTACCTTTCTATAATTATTCTTTATCTATCGCTACTTCTTTATTTTCTAATGATAAATCTTCATCTATATTTTTTATAATATTTTTCATATAGTCTAATAAATCATCTCTTAAATTATCTCTCTTTAAAGCAAAGTCTATAGTCGCTTCTAAGAATCCTAATTTATCTCCTACATCATATCTTCTTCCTTCAAAATTATATGCATATATAGCTTCTTGTTTTCCTAATGTTTTTAGAGCATCAGTTAATTGTATTTCTCCACCTTTTCCTGGTTCTTGATTTTCTAATATTTTAAATATTTCAGGGGTTATTATATATCTTCCAAGTATAGCTACATTTGATGGCGCTTCTTCTATAGATGGCTTTTCAACCATATCTTTTACTTTGTATACTCTATCTTCTATATGTTTAACATCTAATATTCCATATTTATTAGTATCTTCTTTTGCTACTTCTTGTACTCCTAGTATACTTGTCTTATATTCATCATATGCATTTATTAATTGCTTTAAGCAAGGTGTTTCACAATCAACAATATCATCTCCTAATAATACTGCAAATGGCTCATTTCCTATAAAGCTTTTAGCACAGTGTATAGCATGTCCAAGTCCTTTTGGCTCTTTCTGTCTTATATAGTGGATATTTACCATGTTAGATATCCCTTTTACCATCTCTAACATTTCTAATTTCCCTTTTTGTTCTAATTCTAATTCTAATTCAACAGATTTATCAAAATGATCTTCTATTGATTTTTTATTTCTTCCTGTTATTATAAGTATTTCTTCTATTCCTGATTCTATAGCTTCTTCTATTATATATTGTAATGTTGGTTTATCTACTATAGGAAGCATTTCTTTTGGCTGTGACTTAGTTGCTGGTAAAAATCTTGTTCCCAGTCCTGCTGCCGGTATTATTGCTTTTTTTACTGTCATTATTTATCCTCCATAAATTCAATGTTATTTTTTTAATATATCATATTATACATTTTTATTCAATTTATGCTTCAATTTATGCTATTCAAAATTTTAGATATTATTCTATTACTTAATACTATGTTATAAAATTTTTCAAATAAAAAAGACTATACATTAATATAGTCTTCATTGGAGCTGGTGATAGGAATCGAACCTACAACCTGCTGATTACAAGTCAGCTGCTCTACCGTTGAGCCACACCAGCATATGGCGGGAATAACAGGACTCGAACCTGTGACCCATTGATTAACAGTCAATTGCTCTACCAACTGAGCCATATTCCCATTTATATCAATAAATATAAGCAAGTCTATAAGCGGAGTTCTGTATTTGACAATCATCTTTCTAGGCTTATTGTCACCAATAAGCTCAAGCGACCTACCAACCGGAGGATGCGAGCAACATCCTTTTAGCCCTATCTTGGTCTTGCTCCAGGTGGGGTTTACACGGCTTTGCTAGTCACCTAGCAAACGGTGAGCTCTTACCTCGCCTTTTCATCCTTACCACATAAGTGGCGGTTATTTTCTGTTGCACTTTCCTTAGGATCACTCCCACTAGGCGTTACCTAGCACCCTGCTCTATGGAGCTCCGACTTTCCTCACGTAGCAATATACTACCCGCGATTGTCTGGCTTACTTAATATTTAATTGACAATATATATATTAACATAAGATTTATATTGTGTCAAAAGTAAATTTTTGTTTTTAAAGTAACTTTGAGTTAATTTTTATAAAAAATAAATTATTAATGATTAGTTAACAGTATTAAATTCTGATACTCTTTTCTCTAACTTAGATACTTTTATCTTAACCTTATTTAACTCATTTGTATTATTTTCAGTTAATAATTCTAAAGTCTCAAATCCATCAGTCATTTTATATTCTATCTTATCAATTTTAGTATTCATATCTTTTATTTCTGACTTCATATCTTTTATTTCTGACTTCATATCCTTCATCTCTTTTTGCATATCTAATAATATTTCTAATATTTTGCTCTCCATTATTTCAACTCCTTAGTTTTATAATATATATTATAACATTTTTATTCATAAAATAACTATATTTAACTTAATTATTTCTATTAAATATTTTGATATAAATAAAAAAAGACTATATTTTTGTATAGTCTTTATTGGAGCTGGTGATAGGAATCGAACCTACAACCTGCTGATTACAAGTCAGCTGCTCTACCGTTGAGCCACACCAGCATATTAAATTTTAGAGTTAGTACTCTGAAAACTGCATATCATTTAATATTCATCATTTATATTGGTCAAGTCCTCGACCTATTAGTATCGATAAGCTAAATACATTACTGCACTTACACCTTCGACCTATCAACCAGGTAGTCTTCCTGGAGTCTTACCCTTACGGTGGGAAATCTTATCTTGAAGTTGGCTTCGCGCTTAGATGCTTTCAGCGCTTATCCATTCCGTACATAGCTACCCAGCCATGCCCTTGGCAGAACAACTGGTACACCAGAGGTACGTCCATCCCGGT
>DATGTQ010000174.1 GCA_035301805.1 Tissierellales bacterium | reverse complement strand
GTAAATGTAGCCTCTTGCTTTTATTGACCAATGACCTTGTCTCCATCATATCTTTTCCTCCAGCGTTGAACCTGTTGACGACTAGTATGATATCTCCTTGCTGCTTTTGCATTATTATCATATTTAATTGCATATTTAACTATCTAGAGAAGTCAAACATATGTGACACAGCTCTAAAATGTGTGTTATAATTGACATAATGTTCTCAATAATATATAATTATTTTATACATTGATATTATTTAGATAAATCTTATTAAATTGCAAAATTTTAAACCGTTCTTAAAATTTAATATAATTTCTAAAACACTAATTTCGTAATGAAATCAAAATTCATTGCAACATAATACCTATACTATTTTAAACTATAAAAAAACTAGAAATGAACGTGCTATATTATGACTAATAAATTGATTAATAAATTTTCTCAAAAATTAATCTGCTTTTTATTAGAATTTTCTATTGTATTTATTATTAACAAATACATATTTAAATACTATTAAATCATAGTTTTAGCCTTGTTATGTCATAATAAATTTTTAAAAGAGGTGCAAAAATGGTTAATAACAAAAAAGAATTCGTAAAAGAAATAACTCCTATGGAGGAAAACTTTTCACAATGGTACACAGATGTTGTATTAAAAACTGACTTAGTAGACTATTCTCCTGTAAGGGGGTGTATGGTAATTAAACCTTATGGTTATGGAATATGGGAAGGTATTCAAAGAGTTGCAGATTTGAGATTTAAAAAAACCGGTCATAAAAATGCATATTTCCCCCTCTTAATACCTGAGAGTTTTCTTGAAAAAGAAGCTAATCATTTTGAGGGATTTGCACCAGAGGTTCTTTGGGTAACCCAAGGTGGAACAGAAAAACTATCAGAAAGATTGTTTATTAGACCAACTTCAGAAACCATTATATGTACTATGTACTCAAAATGGATTAAATCATATAGAGATCTACCTTTATTAATCAATCAATGGGTTAATGTTGTAAGGTGGGAAAAAACTACTAGGCCATTTTTAAGAACCGCTGAATTTTTATGGCAAGAAGGTCATACAGTACACTCTACATATAACGAGGCTCAAGAGGAAACTTTACAGATGCTTGAAATATATAGACAAATAGCTGAAGATGAACTAGCCATACCCGTAATATTAGGGGAAAAAAGTAGAAAAGAAACCTTTGCTGGAGCTAATACAACTTATACCATGGAGGCTATGATGCATGACGGCAAAGCACTCCAAGCAGGAACCTCCCACAATTTAGGTCAAAACTTTTCTGAAATGTTTAATATTCAATACCTAGATAAAGACGGTAAATTAAAATATGCTTGGAGTACATCATGGGGAATATCAACTAGATTAATTGGAGCCATTATTATGGTTCATGGTGATAATAGAGGTTTAAAAATGCCCCCTAGAATTGCTCCTACCCAAATTGTTATTATTCCAATCGCTAGTCATAAAGAAGGAGTCCTTGATAAAGCATATGAACTAAAAAAACTTCTTGAAGATAATTTTAGGATTGAATTAGACGATAGAGAAGGATATAGTGCTGGTTGGAAATTTAATGAATGGGAAATGAAAGGTGTTCCATTAAGATTAGAAATTGGGCCAAGAGATATAGAAAAAAATCAAGTAATAGCTGTAAGAAGAGATACTTTAGAAAAATTTGCATTACCTTTAACTAACCTAAAAGAAAACATTACTAAAATTTTAGATGATATGCATACTTCAATGCTGGAACAAGCTATTAAATTTAAAAATGAAAAAACTTATTCAACAACAAATTATGATGAAATTAAAAATATCTTTGATAAAAATTCAGTATTTATTAAAACTATGTGGTGTGAAAATGGTGAATGTGAAGATAAATTAAAATACGATACAGGTGCTACTATTAGGTGTATACCTTTTGAACAAGAAGCCCTTGGAGAGCATTGCCCTATTTGTGGTAAAAAAGCAACTAAAATGGTTTACATTGCTAAAGCGTACTAAAATATTTAGATATGTGAGATTATAAGAAGTATTGGATTCGACTAAATTTAGTTTCTAATTTATATAAATTTAATTCTAACTCGCCAAAATCATAAGATAATATACATAAAATCTTATAATTTTGGCGTTAATTTTACTATTGAGGTGTCTGTTTTTTTATTTTAACCTCTAATTCTTTTGTTCTAGCAACATTAGCATACTAACATCAGATTGACTATATTATATAATTTAATATTTAAATATTAATATTTCACCTGTTCAATCATTTCTTCAAGTCTTTTAGAAATTTCTTTATTGCCTTCCATTACACTATTTATATCAGTTATTGCGTTAGCCACATCTAAGTTCATTTCTGCAATATTAGTAGTAGCTTTAGTAGATTCCTCTATGGTTGTAGAAATCTCATTTATGGATATAGATACATTGTCTAAAGTAGCTGTTAACTCTTCCGCTGTAGCACTTAAATCAGAAATTATTTCATTTAAAACATTCCCATCCTCTTTATATTGAGTTACCGAGCTAACCATCATATCATAATCCTTAATCGCATCCTCTTCTAAAAAATTTATTAATTGTTTTGTATCTTTTACCAATAAGCCTACAGATTAGGTAATCCCTTCAGTCACACTTTGTATTTCTTCTACTGTATCTTGAGAGATTTCTGCTAATTTTCTAATTTCTTCAGCTACTACTGAAAACCCTTACCAGACAGCTATTTCCTCAGAAGTAATAGCTCCTCTTTCAACTTTTTCAACAAAATCCTTCATTGCCTTATCTGTCCCTAAAACCGAATCATTAATAGATAGAGTAGATGCTGTAGTTTCTTCCATACCCGCAGATAATTCTTCTGTAGTAGCAGAAGTATCCTCAGCCAAATTCACTAATTGGTTAATTTTATTTATAGTTTCATCGTAAATATTGTTAGTCATACCTATAGAAGCGCCTATATCTTTAACAAAAAGTCTTAATTTATTTATAATCATTTGAAAAGATTTGCCCATATCACCTATTTCATCTTTTTTATTTAAATCTTTTAACTTAATATTTTCGCTTAAATCCAATTCTCCAATATTTCCCGCCATCTTTACAGCCGAATTTAAGGGCTTGTTAATAGTACCTGCAAAATATATAGAGAATATAAAAGACATAATAAGAATAATTATAGTCATAATAAAGGTTAATTTAATAGTATTATTAATAGGAGACATAGCTTTATCAACTGATATGGAAAGCCCTACTTTCCAATCTGTCTCACCTATGTTTTCGAAAAAGAAAAACCTATCATTTCCATCAAAATCTTCAGTTTTCCTATCTTGTAAACATAAACTATCTTTATTAATTATATCTGATAACTCCCCATTTAATATATCTTCTATATTTATAGAACCTTTTTCTGTTGTAGGATTAAATTCATCATTTAAATGGGTTAAAATACCGCCACTATCATCAGTTAGAAAAACATAAGACTCCTCTTCTAGATAAGATTGTGCAACTAATTCAACCAAATAATATATATATCTCAGATGCAACTATTCCAATTAACTTATTTCCTTCTTTTAAAGGTTTTGAAATAGTAATTATCATATCTCCCGTATTTGCATCAATAAAAGGTCTTTATATATATATCATCTTTTTCGATAGCCCCTTTATACCACGACCTAGAAATCGGATCAAAACCAGCATCGGGTATCCAATCTCCACCACAAATAAAATCTCCATCAACGATAGCCAAATAATAGGTGTTCCCATCATTAGCTTTAGATTGCTTTTTCAAATATCCTTTAATATAATCCCCTCATAATTTTTTTCATTATAAGCTATACTATCAGATGTTTCTATTAAAGATTCTATTTGTATAGCTATCCACTTGTCTAGTTCCTTAGCTATAATATTAGCAAAACTTTGATTATTAAGATTTACCTCTCTTTCTAATTCCTTTATAGATATGAGATAATTAATTAACGATATCAGTAAAATACTAATTAAGCAAACAACCATGCTAAATAGAATCAACCTTTTTCTAATTCTCATTCTAATTTCTCTTCTTCATCAACTTTGCTTCTTTGTAGAACTTTTATATTCAAAATACTCTTTATGTTAAATTCAATGCTTCTATTTATTCCTTGAATTATAAAAAATTATATCAAGATAACAAAAATAAAAACTCTTTGCTGACATCATGATCCATTTAACACTAGCCATTAAAGAGTTTTTCTTTCACTTAAGTATCATTTATTTTACAATTTTACTTTTTTAACTCTTATCAGTTTAATTACTCTGTTTCTACTGTTTCTGTTGGCCCTGACTCCTTTACCTCCTTTAACATTTTTACACTTGTATAAATAATAACGATAGTTACTAACCAAGTCAACATTTTAATTGGAAGCGATTTTACAATAAAATACGCTATTAAAACTCCAACAACTCCTCCTAATGTAAGTCCCATTGAAGCTTTCCTATCATATGCCCCCTCTTTGACAAACTTTATACTTGCTGCAGGCATTAAAAATGCACACGAACCCATCATTATGGGAAATGCCACCCTAGGACTCATACCCAAAGCATAAATCAATGCCATACAAGGAGCGTATAAACCAATACCTATTGTCATTAATGCTCCAAGAATAAAATTTACAACAATCCCTATAATTAATTTCATACCTGTTAATCCTAATGATTCTCCACCTGATGGCATCCAACCTACCTGCCCTGCAATCATTGATAATGCTACAACTAATAAAGCAATTCCCATAGCTATCCTAATTTGATTTACTGGTAACTTTACAACTATACTTGCCCCTATAACAGCACCTAAAGTAGCTGCACCTAATAATAATACTAATGTTAATGGGTCTACTTCAATTGCAGCTATAAATAAAAATGCTTCTAAAACTACTGGTATTGTATGTCCAACATTCAATGTCCCTGGTATTTTCTCGTCTTCTGTCATTTTCCCGAATTTAAATAGTGAAACTGTAGGGGCAAAACAACCAATTCCTAAAGTATCAAAAAAATCAGTTATAAACCCAACTCCTAGAAGCTTGCTCCATCCAGTTGTAGATAGTGAATCTTTATTGCCAAAAAAATCTCTGAAATAGCAAATTGCAAATATTCCCGTCAAAATTCCTAAAACTGTAAGGACTAATGTAACCATAATATACCTCCCTAAAGTTATGTTATGTTTTATCTTGTAATTCTAAATAAGAATTCAAAACTCGAACATTCTATGGTATAGTAATCAATGTTAGAAAATAAATGTCTTCAAGTTCAAGCAAAAACTTTTCTCACCATCATAACTGAGAAAAATAGCTGCCTATAAGTTGTTACCTTAAATATTCGTTTTGCTTAAGTGTTTCAATATTTATATGCTTGAGATTATCAAGGATACCTATTAAAATATTCACCTTTTCCTTAATAACCTCAAGTTAAATTCCCTACACTATCTCCCTACCTTTAAAATAAAGCCTATCCTAATACAAATCCATATTTAACAGGGTCAGAATCATCAATTACAAAATGATTAAATCCTGTTATATATGCAGAACCAGTTATCTCGGGTATAATTGCCTTAAATCCTCCAATAGTTACTTCCTCTAATACCCTTCCTTTGAATTTAGTGTTAATTATACTTTCATATACAAAAGGCTCATCTATTCCTAGTTCTCCTCTTGCATATAAAGTAGCCATCTTAGCACTTGTACCGGTTCCACACGGTGATCTATCTAACTGACCATTCCCAAAAACAACTACATTTTGATAGTTTGCTTCTTTAGTTTTTGGTTCTCCATAAATTTCAATCAAATCCACTGTGTTAATATGTTGTTCAATAGGATGCATTACTGAAACCTCTTTGTTTATAATCTCCTTCAGTTTCATGGCTCTCTCGGATATAATATTTGCATTCTTAGGATCAATTTCAACCTTTAGTTCGCTATCTTTTATTATTGCAAAAAAACTACCCCCAAATGAAATATCAAAAGTAACTTTGCCAACATTGGGCAGTTCTAATTGTACATCTTTTTTATATAAAAACGATGGTACATTTGTAATGGAAACTTCTTCCACCTTTCCACCATTAACTTTTACTCTAGATTTAACTAATCCAGCAGGAGTTTCTAATCTTATGTTTGTATAAGGTTCTTCCACTTCTATCATTCCTGTTTGTACTAGAATAGTAGAAGCTCCAATACTCCCATGCCCACACATATTTAAATATCCTCCACTATCCATAAAAATAATACCTATATCTGCTTCTGGGGTGGTTGGTTCCGTTATTATAGAGCCAAACATATCATTATGTCCTCTTGGTTCATGCATTATAGCTGTTCTTATATAATCCAAATTATTTTCTAAATATTGTTTTTTTTCCTGTATATTTTTCCCCGGTATAACTGGCACTCCACCCACTACAACTCTGGTCGGTTCCCCCATAGTATGAGAATCAATAATATGCAAACTTCTTTTAATTTTCATTATTTCTCCTCCCACATTACATAATTTTTGAACTGAAAACTAATACCTATCTTTTTAAATAATTCAATACAGGCGATTATAGTAAGTGTAAAAGTACATATCTATAACCACTTACCAACAAAATGCTTTTTATATTTAAACTATTATATTTTTGCAACATATTCATAGGGAAGACTTACTATTCTTCCTGGTGTTTCAATTATTTCTAGTTGTTTTAATGTGTCCCTAACTATATTTCTTTGCATTTCAGGGTTGTTTGGTTCACCTGCATTAGCTCCCATTGGTACCAATGGTGCTGTAACTCTGGGTGAGCCAGCTTGACGTACTACTGGAGGTAGAGCTGCAATTACAATAGTGGAAATTCCAGCTTCCTCAATCGCTCTCTGCACAATCACGGCAGAGCGGTGACAAGTTCCTCATCCTGCTGTTAGTAGTATTGCATCTACATTTTCCTCTTTTAATACTTGGGCTATTTTTGGTCCTGTTTCATTGGTAAATACTGAAACATCTCCACCACCACCCATGAAACCTATATGTTTAGGTGCTACTTCTTTTATTAATCCTTCTTCCTTCAGTTCCCTTAGTCTATCTATTGGAAACATACAATTAATATCTTTATTTACATCACTATTATCATATCCTCCATGGGATACCATTAAATCTTTACTATCTGCATCCCTTGGCACAATTCTAAATCCTGTGTCTCCAGCTAAGTTAAATCTTTTATCACTTTTAAGATGAACTCCTGCTGCCGTAACTAAAGCTACTGTCATTTCACTTAAGGGCTTTTCTACAGGTGTCCAAACCACTGGAGGTGTAATTGGTACATATATTTCAGATTGTAATCCCTTTATTACTGTAAGTCCCATATTTAATCCTCCTTTTCTAAATTTCTCTTTTTAATATTATTTACATAATCCTCATTTATTTCTTTGCTTAAAACTTCTGGATAGCTCATTATAAATCCTACTTCCTGTCCAATTTCTAATTTATAATTACTAATGACCATTCTTCTAGGTATTTTCATTTCTCCTAATCTACCTTTAAAGTCTATGGTTATGGCACAATCATTTATATCTACAATTATGCCCTCAAAATACTGTTCGCTAGAAATATAGTTCAATCTATCCATAGTTTATTTCTCCTCTGTTTCTAACTCATCTTTTTCATAGATTTCTCTTCTTTTCCTACTCATTTTTAATGATGTTTCATTAGGTTCTATTTCTATCTTTTGCCCTGTTGACTTTTCAATTAAATCTATATTGTTTAATTTTACATTAGGATCCCAGGATCTTTTTGGCTCCAATACTTCTTCACCAGCCATTTTCGCCTTTAGCATATATAGTATTCTTACTGCATCTTCATAAGCTAAACAATTGTTTTCTAAAATTTCATTTTCTATTCCCTGTCTAGATTTATTTAAATCTATCATTGCATCCATATATTTATTTCCAACTACTAATTGACCTTGAATTGCTGCATATGTTACCCCTACTACAGGTATATTTCTTTTACCTACTTGCTCAATATGGGATGCAAAATCAATATGATTGTTTCCAAATCCTTCTGTGGTAACTATAGCGCCATCTAAGTCCATTGCTTCTACCATCATTCCCAATAGTTTAGAAACATAAAATTTCTCAGAATTTATTTGTGGTGAGCCAACAAATATTACTCCAGCTAAATCTATTTCTTCATCAGCCATAGCTTCTAATACCAAAGGTTCTCTCCAATAATGTCTAGAGGTTTCTTTTGATGCAGGTCCAATACAAGTTAATGCATGAACACAACCATCTAATACTTGCAATGGGGATACCATAATTGGTACATTTCCTAAATCTACATTAGCTTTTGCCCCTAGGGTACCTACAGGTTCTACTGGCAATAAATAATTATCATGCATTGCACCTTGTCCCATTATTTCCTTAATAATTACAATCTTTTTCTTCCTTGGATGCCTTTCTTGGACAAATTCTTCAGTATTTACTATTAAGTCTTCCTCTACCTTTTTAAGTGCATCCCTAATTTCTTGAACTATAATGTCTGTAGCTCTATGGGCTGACATAGGCCCTGGTCTTTCCATACCAGTACCTTCTTTCACTACAACATCAGTTTTTATAAATATTTCACCTAGTTCTGGAGAACCTGGCCTTCCCCACATTATATTTCTTTCAAGTATCCCTTCTGAAGAACCAAATTCTCCTATTTGAACTCCATTTTCATCTGTACCAGTAACTAATACTACAACTCCATCTATTACTCTAGTAATACCTTCTCCTAATTCCCCTTCTTCTTTAGTAGCTATAGGCTGAACATCCATAATAGTATTGCTAAATTCCTCATAATCTTTAGGTGTAATAATATCTATTTTCATATCCTTAACTAATTCTTCTGTTGCTATAGCATCTTTACAAATATCTTCTCTAATAGTTAAAGTATTTTTTTCTATTGTGGTTTCTTTGCCAAATTTTACTTCATCTATTTTCAAATGTTTTCTAACTAACTTTCTAATAACTTTTTCTTCTTCTATTTTTTCATCTTTTACTTCTTCTTTTTCCTTTGCTTTTTTTTTAGTTTCCTGAACCACTGGACTTCCAGCTGCTTGTAGTGGAACTTCAATATCTATTCCTTTTCCTTCTGCAATTTTAATCTTAAGTACCCCTCCATTAGATACTGCTGATAAGCTTCCATCTTTAGATACTATTTCATCTTCATATCCCTCTAATAAATTAGGAGTAATAGGTGTTAAGGCTTCTACATCTTGGTTCAGCTTTTCCCCTAAGACTTCTTTTATACTTAAAACATTTTCATCTAAATCTATTAATAATGAATCTGATAATTTGTCAAAATGCATAGGATTTTCCAAGTCTTCTAACTCTATAATATCTCCTTGATTTTTATTAAACTTTAAAACGGCTTTTTCATCTTTATTTACTGATTCCACATCCTCTGATACCAACTCTTTTGCCCCTTCTACAATATCTGGAGTAAGAGGTGATAGAGAATCTATTGTTTCCGTTACAGTTGCTCCAATTACTTCTCCAATTTTTAAACAATTGTCTGGAATTGTTAATAGTCCAGAATCTACAAGATCAGGGAAAATACTTGGATCCTCCAAATGTTCTGCTTCAATAACAGTACCTTCCTCTGTTCTACAACATACAACAGCTAATTCATTTTTCATTTCTGCTGCCTGTTCTACACTTATTGACATTGATTACAACTCCTTTCATAATTATTTTTCCATAGGTAGTCTTCTAGTTAGTGGATAGTCTAAGGTCCTAAATACATGGTCTGTATGGTGGTATACAGGTATTCCCATTTTGGGTGCACAGCACATTACAGTATTGGAACAATCGCTACAATTAGCAATTATGACTCTTTCAGCACCACTTCTTTTCAAAGCAATTATTTTTTCTGCTTGCCCAGGACAATCTCCTGGAGTTTTACATTTATTTGCCCCTTTTACTTTTACAATATTTTTACATTCTTCAACTCCAGTAACTTTAGAACCCATCTTTTCAGCTACATCTCTTAATCTTTCCTCATCAGCAGCACAAGCACAAACCAATAAACCTACAGGGCCATTGTATTTAGGAAATGGTATAGTAATTATGGCACCACCTGAAACCTTTGTTAAAAGGGCTGAATCTAAATCATCTGATTTGCCTGTATATGGTCCTCCAATAATTACTTCTCCATATTCCCCATCAATTCCACCACATTGATCAATTAAATTTTTAATAGGCGTACCAATAGGTATTTGAAATAAAGTATTAGGCTCATTTCCAGTTTTTAATTTCCCTATGATAGTTATATCTTTGTCTATAACTGGTTTTCTATATTCTATGGCTCTAGCTATATTGGCTAGGGTTTCCGTATTTAATACTACGGAATTTGCTTCTAAAGGTAATTGATTAGGTTCTAGCCATTTACCAAATATGGCGTGTAAAATAGCCCTTTCCTCACCCATTGGATACATGTCCTTAAGTTCTTTAATTTCAATCTCTGTTCCATCTAAATATCTCTTTAAGGAATTAATAGCCTTTGTATTTTTACTTTTAATTGCTATATAGGCCTTTGGAGCCTTTGTGATTTCCATAGCATATTTAATACCCTTTATAACTATTTCTGGATCTTCCTCTATTAATCTAATATTGTGATGTAGAGCTGTCTCACATTCTACACAGTTTGCAATTACATAACCATTTTTTAGATTTGCATTTAATTTTATATGAGTTGGAAATCCAGCACCACCTGCCCCTACAATCCCAGCATTTTCTATGATTTTAAGATAATCATCACATTCATCAATTTTTACATAATCTTCACTTTGCTTTTCATCTGCAGAAATGATTATTCTATCTTCCTCAATTTTTTCCACAACTCCTGACACGCTGGAATGAATATTGGCTCCTAATCCTTCAGGTACTCCAATTAATTGTCCTCTTTTTACTCTTTCTCCTTCTTTAACTATTGCCTTACATGGCCCTCCTATATGTTGTTTTAATAATATAGAAATATTCAATGTTTCACCTCCTAAAACTAATTTTATCTATATACTATAAAAATGCAAAAGTCATGCCAATATATAAAAAAGGACTTGTGACCCTGAAAACTCAAGATATACAAGTCCTTTCTTTGAAAACTCTATTCTAGATAAACTGACGAAACTTAGTCAACCTATTTTATATTTTATTTCCCTTCCATCCTTAAATTATCGAATTTAGAAATTATATTTTGACAGTGACTACAAATAGTCATTGTCAAAATATAGTCATACCCTAATTAATTTAATCCATAATGTTTCATTTTAGAATGTAATGTAGTTCTAGGTATATTTAATAGTTCTGCAGCTTTGGATTTATTTCCTTCAGTAATTTCTAGGGCTCTTTCTATTAAGGATATTTCCAAAGCTTCTACAGAAACATTTAAATCTAATGTATCTCCAATTTCATCTTTTACCTTATTTTCTTCTACTAGGCTTTTTCTAATACTCTTTGGCAATAAATTCTTTGTAATTAAACTAGTTTTATTTAGAAATACCATATATTCAACCACATTTTTTAATTCCCGTGCATTTCCTTCCCAATGATATTCTGTCAATATATTTATAACTTCCCTATCTATTTGGGGAACTTCTATATTGTTCTCATAACATACTTCTTTTAAGAAATAATTAAATAATAAAATAATATCTTCCTTTCTATCTCTTAAAGGTGGAATATGAATATTTATAACATTTATTCTATAATATAAATCCTCCCTAAATTTGCCTTCTTCAACCATCTTTTCTAAATTCCTATTGGTAGCAGATATTATTCTAGTATTAAGATTAATAAATTCTTCGCCTCCTACTCTTTGAATAGTTTTTTCTTGTAATACTCTTAATAATTTTGCTTGCATAAATAATGGTAAGTCTCCTATTTCGTCTAAAAATATGGTGCCATCTTCAGCAAATTCAAATAAACCAATTTTTCCGCCTTTTTTTGCCCCAGTAAAAGCTCCTTCTTCGTATCCAAAAAACTCTGATTCAAATAGTTCTCCTGGTATAGCACTACAGTTTACAGGTACAAAATAACCTTCCACTCCACTATATCTGTGGATTGCCCTAGCAAATATTTCCTTACCAGTGCCACTTTCCCCTGTTATTAATACTGATGCGTTAGTTTTCGCAACTTGCTTTGATATTTCGATGTTTTTTTGTATGGCTTTGCTTTTACCTATAATTCCACCAGGATTATCTCCAGTAAATTTACTAAATTGGTTTTCTAAAAACTCTAGTTTTTCATTTGCTTTACGCAATTGATTTTGCATATTTTTAATTTCTGAAATGTCTCTATCGGTACTTACAACACCTATAAATTCTCCTTTAATATAAATAGGTACAGCACTGATTATTATATGGCAACCTTCTTTAGGAGTATGGTATACATTTTTAATTGGTTCCTTTGTTTCAATAATTTTTGCATCTATGGCATTAGGAAAATAATCAATTAAAAATTTACCCTTTATCTTATCTTCACTTATTCCATATAACTTTTCCGCATTCTTGTTCCATATAACCACTTTTCCTTCCTTGTCCACAACACATACGGCTTCCTGTATATTGTCTAATA
>DATGTQ010000173.1 GCA_035301805.1 Tissierellales bacterium | reverse complement strand
CTCTACCATAAATTTTACCATCATGGATTTCTCCACTATATGGTGGATAAGTCCATCCATCTCCCTCTGGCACCACATCTAAATGAGCTAGTATACCTACTACTTCATCTCCTTCACCTAAATCTGCATGACCAGCATAACCTTCTAAATTTTTAGTTTCAAATCCCATTTTTTCCGATAAATTTAAAGCGTATTCTAGTGCTTTATATGGTCCTTCTCCAAAAGGCATATTTGGTTCTCCCTCTTCTTCCACACTCTTAATACTTACTATTTCTTGAGTTGTTTTTATAATATCGTCCTTATACTTTTCCACTAATTTCTTTATTTCCATAAGTACACCTCCATTACTAAGTAAAATTTAAATTATCTAGTAAATACATTATACATCTACATAATATTTCCTTCAACTTTATCTTATTTACTTCTATATTAATTTTTTAAATGGTTAAACTATATTTACAAATTTAGAAAAGGTGGGGTTATTTTGAAAAAGAAAAAATTTGTTTTCCTAATTTTAGTCTTTGGGGTAATCTTATCTTCTATACTCCTTTATGACGAATATATATCTTCTAAACCCATCCATTATATGGGTAGTAGCAAGAGAATTGTTATATGGCTTTTAACAGTAGGTGTTGGCCTTTACTATTTAAACCTAGATTCTAAACCACAACTAGCTCCTATTGCCTTTGCTAGTGAAAAAGATAGTAATAAAAACAATAATAAACCAAGTGTTTCTTTTAAAGATGTTGCGGGATTAGAAGAAATCAAAGAGGAACTTCAAGAGACTATTGACTTCATTAATAATCCTAATAAATATAAAAAAATGGGGGCCAAAATTCCTAAAGGTATTCTTTTCTATGGTCCTCCTGGCACTGGTAAAACTTTACTTGCTAAAGCAGTAGCTGGAGAAACTAACTCTTCCTTTCTATACGCTAGTGGTTCTGAGTTTGTAGAGAAATACGTAGGAGTAGGTGCAAAAAGAGTAAGATCCCTTTTTGAAAAGGCTAAAAAGGATGCACCAAGTTTAGTGTTTATTGATGAAATAGATGCCATTGGAGCTAGAAGAAATTCAGATTCTAACAACGAGAAAGATCAAACTTTAAATCAGTTATTAGTTGAAATGGATGGTTTCCATACTGATGAAACTGTAATAGTAATAGGTGCAACGAATAGATTAGACTTGCTAGATGAAGCATTATTAAGACCAGGCCGTTTTGATCGACATATTTATGTAGGTAACCCAAATATTAAGGCCAGAGAAAAAATACTACAGCTTCATACTAAAGATAAACCTTTAGACAAAAATATTAACGTAAAAGATATGGCTAATAAAACCCATGGATTAACAGGAGCACAACTAGCCAATATAGCTAATGAAGCTGCTATTATTGCAGTAAGAAATAAAAAAGGGAAAATTGATATGAATGATTTCAATGCAGCTATTGAAAGAGTTCTAGCTGGATTGGAAGTAAAAAATCCTTCTGTTTTATTAAAAGAGAAAAGAACAGTAGCGGTCCATGAAGCTGGGCATGCGTTAGTTTGTAAGCTATTAAAATCTGAAGTAGTACAGAAAATATCTATAGTACCTAGAGGGCAAGCTTTGGGATACGTACTAAAATTTCCAGAAGAAGAAAAATATCTTTTAACAAAGCAAGAGCTAAAGAATAAAATTACAGGCTTATTAGCGGGAAGAGCAGCAGAAAAAATAATCTTTAATGATACTACAACAGGAGCTAAAGATGATTTAACTAAGGCCACTGAAATTGCTCAGGAAATGGTTTGTAGCTATGGTATGAGTTCTTTTGGAAATGTAGCCGTTGATGAATATTATTTAAGATATAACTATGAGGTAGTAAGAAAAGAGGTAAAAAAGATAATTGATAAATCATATAAAGAAGCTATTAAGATTCTAGAGGAGAATAAGATAATTTTACTTAATATCGCCGATGTGCTTATGGAAAAAGAATATATGACTGACGAAGAATTAGACGAAATACTTAGTCTCTATGAACCATCTTCAGATTTTGCAACTTAGACTTAAAGAAAACAACAAGAACAAGTCAGCTATACATGACTTGTTCTTGTTGTTTTTAACGATTAAAACAGCAACAGTTATTATTAAAGTTTCTAATATAAAAGGTAAAGTTTTACTCACTGTATACCCCTTATATACTACTTTTTATTCTCAACTTCCTCTGCTACTTTTTCTATAAATTCTTCTACCTTTAGTTGTCCTATATCTCCTTCATCTCGTTTCCTTATAGATACTAATCTTTCTTCTACTTCTTTTCCACCAACTACTAACATATAAGGTATTTGTTGAAGTTCTGCTTCTCTAATTTTATATCCTACCTTTTCTACTCTATCATCTACTTCTATTCTTAAACCTTTGTCTTCCATTTCTTTCTTTACTTTATAAGCATAATCATTAAATTTATCTGAAATAGGAAGTATCCTAGCTTGAACTGGAGCAAGCCATACTGGGAATTTTCCTGCATAATGTTCTATTAAAATTCCCATAAATCTTTCAATACTTCCAAGAATAGTTCTGTGAATCATAATAGGGCGTTTCTTTTCATTATCTTTATCTATATAAGTTAAGTCAAATCTTTCTGGCATTTGGAAATCTAATTGTATTGTACCACACTGCCATGTTCTACCAATGGCATCTTCTAAGTGATAATCAATCTTTGGTCCATAAAAAGCTCCATCGCCTTCATTTAATACATAGTCTATTCCTTTTTCTTTCAAAGCTTCAATTAAACTATTAGTTGCTAATTCCCATTGTTCATCTGTTCCCATAGAGTTTTCTGGTCTAGTGGATAATTCTACATGATAATTAAATCCAAATATATTATATATATAATCTGCTAATTCCATTACTCCTACTAATTCATCCTTTACTTGATTTGGTAATGTATATAAATGGGCATCATCTTGAGTAATACTTCTAACCCTCATAAGACCATGAAGAGTACCAGAAAGCTCATGCCTGTGAACTAAGCCCAACTCTCCCCACCTAAGAGGTAAATCCCTATAACTATGCATCTTTGATTTATATACAAGAATTGAACCAGGGCAATTCATAGGTTTTATTGCATAATCATTCTCATCTATTTTTGTAAAATACATATTTTCTTTGTAATGATCCCAATGACCAGATCTATGCCATAATTCTTCATTTAATATTAATGGAGTCTTTAATTCTCCATATCCTCTTTTTACATGTTCTTCTTTCCAAAAATCTTCTAATATATTTCTTAAAACCATACCTTTTGGATGGAAAAATGGAAATCCTGGTGCTACTTCATGCATACTAAATAGATCCAGTTCCTTCCCTAATTTTCTATGATCTCTTTTTTTAGCTTCTTCTATTCTTTCAAGATGTTTATCTAAATCTTTCTTCTTTTCATAACTAGTTCCATATATTCTTTGAAGCATCTTGTTTTTCTCGTCTCCATGCCAATAAGCACCAGCTATACTTAATAGCTTACTAGCCTTAACTTTCTTTGTACTTGGTAAATGAGGTCCTGCACATAAGTCTACAAAGTCACCTTGTTTATAGAAAGAAATTATCTCGTCTTCTGGAAGATCTTCTACTAATTCTACTTTATAAGGTTCACTTTTTTCTTTTAAATATTCTATGGCTTCATCTCTTGGCAATATAAACTTCTCTAGTTCATAGTTCTCTTTTACAATTTTATTCATTTCTTCTTCTATTTTTTCTAAATCTTCTGGAGTAAATCTGTGTTCTGTATCAAAATCATAATAAAATCCATCATCTATTGCTGGTCCTATAGCCAGCTTTGTATCTGGATATAATCTTTTGACTGCCTGAGCTAAAATATGGGCACTTGTATGCCAAAATATATGCTTTCCAGCCTCATCCTCAAACTTCACTATACTTACCCTAGAATCCTCATTAATAGGTTCTTTAAGACCAAGTATCTTGTCATTCACTTCAGCACCCACAGCTTCTCTCGCCAATCCTTTACTAATATCCTTTGCTATATCATAAACAGTTACACCTTTATCATATTCCTTAACAGAATTATCAGGTAATGTTATTTTAACTTTACTCATTATTTTCCCTCCTATAATTTTATTTTCCAAAAATCAAAAAATCTTCTCGTCCCTATGTCAAGGGACGAGAAGACATAATATTCCCGTGGTTCCACCCAAATTGGTGCTCAGTTTGTATAACGCATTCTGCGGTAATCCTTTTACTATAAATATAGTTTGGGATTCAGCTCCAGGGTGGTCTTCAGTTAATTATCACTTAGGATTACTTCCAGCCACGATAATCCCTCTCTTAAAGCTAAATTAACTTACTCTTCCTTTCATTGCTATTATATATTTAGTTAATATAACATTATAGCTATATTAATTTTAATTGTCAAGACTATTTTAATTAGAGTTTCCCCATTTCTTATATTTAAAACTTTTAAACTTTGATTTTTCAATGCTTTCAGGATATATTTCCATATGTTAGAAGTAACCCCCGAAAGTTTGTTGACATGAGGGGTTAATGAAATAATGGAGAAACCCTGGTATTTTAATAATTAATTCTGTAAAATTAATCACCAATACTTTTATTCTGACAATAGCTATAATAATTCTTATTAAAAATTAATTTCTAATAATATTACCTAAGTTTATCGGAAACCTCTTCTAAGCTTAATAATTTTTGTTCTCCTGTTTTCATATCTCGGAAAGAAACCTTATTTTCCGCAACTTCATCAGGTCCAATTATTAATACATAAGGTATTTTTAATTTATCCGCATAGGAAAACTTTTTACCCATTTTACCCTTTTCTAAATATACCTGCGTCATTATACCTTTAATTCTAAGATAGTTAGCAATTTCTATAGATTCTTCTAGATAATCTACCATTGGTATAATAAGAGCTTTAGTTAAAGTGTTACAATCAGATGAAATTATATTTGCTTCCCTAAATTGATAAAACAATCGAGTTAAACCAATAGATATTCCCACACCAGGCAATTTTTGTTTAGTATAATTCTGAGCTAAATCATCATATCTTCCACCAGAACATACACTCCCTAAATCAGGGTAATTATCCAAAAATGTTTCATATACAGTTCCAGTATAATAATCTAAACCTCTTGCTATAGTTAAATCAATTGAGTAATTACTTTCAGGTACACCAAAAGTTTTAACATATTTATTTACAATTGATAATTCCTCTAAACCTATATTAAAGCTTTCATTTTCAACTTCCATTGCTTTTAATTTACCCAATATTTCACTATTTGAACCATTAATCATCATAAATTCTAGTATTTTTTCCACAACTTCATCCTGCAAACCTATTTCCCTTAATTCTTTTTTCACTTTTTCCGAACCAATCTTTTCAAGTTTATCTACGATTCGTAATACCTGACCAGTGTCCTCTACACCTAACCATTGAAAGAACCCATTAAGTAATTTTCTATTATTTATTTTAATTATAAATTCATCAAACCCTAAGTCTTTAAAAGTAGAATAAATGATACTTGGAATTTCTGCATCATTAATAATATCTAACTTTTGATTTCCAACTATATCAATGTCACATTGGTAAAACTCTCTAAATCTTCCTTTTTGACTTCTTTCACCTCTATATACTTTTCCTATCTGATACCTTCTAAAAGGAAAGGTCAGCTCTGAAAAATGCTGGGAAACATATCTAGCTAATGGTACTGTTAGGTCGAATCTTAAAGCCAAATCAGTATCTCCTTTTTTAAATTTATAGATTTGCTTCTCTGTTTCTCCCCCACCTTTAGCTAAAAGTATTTCTTCTCTTTCAATTACCGGCGTATCTATAGGTAAAAATCCATACTTTTCATAATTCTCTCTAATAGTATCCATTATGTTATTAAAAAGAATCTGATCAGAAGGTAAGAGCTCCATAAAACCCGATAAGGTTGTAGGTTTAACTAATTTTTTTGTCATATGTATATACCTCCATTTGTAATTAATACCAAAGTTCTTTGCATTATGATATCATATTTTTATACAAATAAAAAGTTAGTCCTTAATTATAAAAAGAAGTTGTTTTTCCAACTTCTTTTTATTTCCCTTTTTTAATTGATTTTTTCTTTCTACATATTTCACAATCTAAACAATAATGTACTTTATTAGTAAATACACCATCAATTATTTCTACAATTTCTTTTTCTTTATCTTTTTCTTTTCCATGAATTATTATTTTCTTTGGAGCTATTACTATTAAAGTACTTATTAATAAATCATCATTACTAATACCTTCATTAGCTAACTCACTAATTATATCATTATAATAGTCTTTTTCAATCAGATTATTTTTGTCATCAAATAATTTATAATCATCATCTTTTACTACAATATTTATTGTATTAAGCTTTGGTTGCTGAATGTCTACAAAATATTGTAGAATTTTTATAAATTCTTTGTACTCTTTTTCTATAAAATACTCATCTATGCTTTTTTCAATTAAATGATTTATATTATTTTTAAACTTCTCAAGTCTAAATCTTATAAAACCATCTATAATAATTTCATTATTTTCCACTATATAATCCAATACTTCTTCGTATATACTTTTTTTACTTTTAATAAAGCTTTCCTCTTCAATAAACATATTATAAGCTATATCTATTATTAAAATTTTATCCTTCCTAGAAAAATCTTTATATTTTAAAAATATTTCTTTACCTATTATTGCCTTAGAATAATAATGTATTATAATATCAGTAACAAGATTTGATATAGTATGATAATATTCAGCTTCTGATTCTATTTTATCGCTAACAGCATTGAAGTTTAGAAAAATTCTATTTTTTAAAAGCTCTTCGGATATTTCAATATCTTTGTCTATTAAATATTCGTCTATCTTCTTATTTATATTCTCAATATCTTTATTAAAGCTGATAGTCACTCTTTCCATTTGTCTCTCCTTTCTGCAGTAATAGTATATGATTTTGGAATAGGTATATACTTTATAAATGCTTACTTTAATTACAATATAAAGTAATAATAGTTCCAATATCTATAAGGGGATTTCCATCTATTAGTAAATACTTTTTATTATATTTTTTTAAAAATTTTTTGATTTTTTTAACATCTGGATGTTTTTCAAAACTACCTGAGAAAGCTATATGTTTTTTTGATAGATTTCCACAGGTCCCACCTATAAATCCATAATTATATCCTTTCAAAACTATATGACCTGGTTGAATTAACAGAGAATCTATATTATTTTGAATCATCAACTTATGAATACCATTATCAGCAGTAATTATTGCTCTCTCATCTACTATAGCCATAGAACATTTTGAATAACCTTGTTTTACATTTATTAAATCTAAACCTTGCTTATTTAAATAATAAAGTAATATATTATCTGTATATTTGAAATTGTGTATAGCTGCCCCATTAACCCTTCCAACATTATATGCTATATTATTAGGATATTCTTCACCTAGGTATTTTTCTCCTCTTATTAATTTTATACCCATCCCATATAGTTTGTCTTCATAATAATCGAAAACATTTGGAGCAATAACTAAAGTACTATGGTCCACTGGATGCATAACTATATCAGGATGATAAGATATAGGTTCAGCTACTTCTTCACATTTTGTTGTTAAAATAACTTTTAATTTCATATCCTCTAAAAATTCAATAAATTCTTCATTAATTCTACCATCTACAATAACTGTATTTCCTTTTTCAAGGGGAATAAAAGGGTTCTTCATAATCTTTTCTCCTTCTATATAAAAAATTAAACCCTCTATAACATTATATTAATATAGAAGGTTTACTGCTTATGCAATATAAATATATTATTGAATATGGAGCGGAAAACGGGACTCGAACCCGCGGCCCCCGCCTTGGGAAGGCGATGCTCTACCACTGAGCTATTTCCGCATAGTTTAAATAGTTCTTGTTTTAATCATAGCTTTAGTTAATTATAAATACTGTATCCACTAAGCGATTCACACCAAATCCAAAAACCTGATTTGGGTTCTCTGCTTATACCACTGAGCTACTTCCGCATAGTTTAAATAGTTCTCGTTTTAATCATAGCTTCAGTTAATTATAAATACTGTATCCACTAAGCGATTCACACCAAATCCAAAAACCTGATTTGGGTTCTCTGCTTATACCACTGAGCTATTTCCGCATAG
>DATGTQ010000172.1 GCA_035301805.1 Tissierellales bacterium | reverse complement strand
TATATAAAACTTTTAGAATATTATTTTACAATATTTAATGAAACAATATAATTAAAATCTTTAGGGTAATATATAGTTATAGGGAAGGGCTAAAGTTGGATGATACTTCTGGAATTAATATATTATAAAAAGTTTATAGAGAGTTATGTAATTGGATAATAAAAATTTGAGGTGATTATATGGATAAAAGTAAACTTACTCCAATTCAATACAAGGTTACTCAAGAGAACGGTACTGAACCTCCTTTTGAAAATGAATTTTGGGATCATGAGGAAGAAGGACTGTATGTAGAGATAATATCGGGAGAACCATTATTTAGCTCAAAAGATAAATCTGATGCTGGTTGTGGTTGGCCTAGTTTTACTAAACCTGTTAATGATGAAACTATAGTGGAAAAGCTAGACACCAGTCATGGGATGGTGCGCACAGAAGTAAGAAGTAAAGAAGGAGATTCTCATTTAGGTCATGTATTTAATGATGGACCTAAGGATAAAAGTGGCTTAAGATATTGTATTAATAGTGCAGCCTTAAGATTTATTAAAAAGGAAGATTTAGAAAAGGAAGGTTATGGTGAATATTTAAAGCTTTTTGAAAACGGACAGTAAATAAAAAAGCCTTATAGGAATTTTCCTATAAGGCTTTAAAGAAGTACAAATTTGCTTTTTAATCTATAATAACATAATATATTTTACTGAAGTTTCCTAATTTATGCACGAACTGAACTCTTGATTTTAATATATTTTTAAAACTAATTTCCCACACCTATACATCATATCTATACATATAGAAAGTATTGTAAAGTTACATTTTAAATCTTTTACTATAGCCTATAATTTATTTATTTTTTTAAAGCTTCTACAATATCTTCTAGTTCTAAGCTCCTTGAAGCTTTAATCAATACTATAGTATCCGGGTCCACATATTCCTGCAACTTTTCTACAAGTTCGTCCTTATTCATAAAGCTAAAGATTCTATCTCCAGAAAAATTAGATTTTGCCCCCTCGCCAATATACTTTCCAAAAGGTCCTATTGTAAATATATAGTCAACATCATCTGGGTCAATAGCCTCTCCAGTTTCTTTATGCATATTTATTTCATTTGGACCTAATCCTAGCATGTCTCCTAAAACTACGATTTTTTTATTGTATTGATCCATTGTTTTAAGAGTCTCCAAGGCAGCTACGACACTAGAAGGATTGGATTTATAAGCATCATTTAATATAGTACATTTTTCTGTATGAATTAATTCATTTCTCATGCCTGTTGCATCTATATTTAAGAATCCTTCCTGTATTTCATCAAAAGGAATTCCATAATGTTTAGCTACTATTATAGCAGCAGTAGCATTGTAAATTTGATGTTTACCTAATAGAGGCAAATTAAAGTTAGGATAATCTGCTCCTTCTAGTGTAAAGCTAATATCCTTTTCGCTCATATTTATAAGTTTAGGTCTATAATTATTAAAGTCTTTTTCACCATAAGAGACTGTTTTAAAATCTGTATCTTTGTTTTCTATATAATTTCTCAATAAGGGCTCATCACCTAAGTATATAAATAATCCTTGAGGGTCCAGGTGGTTTATAATTTCTAATTTAGCCTTAGCAATATTTTCTCGAATGATGAAATCTTCTAAATGTGCTTCTCCAATATTAGTGATAATAGCAATTTCCGGTCTTCCAATTTTAGATAATAAATCTATTTCCCCATAACCAGACGTGCCCATTTCTATAACTGCTATTTCTGTATCTTTGTTTTCTATATAATTTCTTAATAAGGGCTCATCACCTAAATATATAAATAATCCTTGAGGGTCCAGGTGGTCTATAATTTCTAATTTAGCCTTAGCAATATTTTCTCGAATGATAAAATCTTCTAAATGTGCTTCTCCAATATTAGTGATAATAGCAATTTCCGGTCTTCCAATTTCAGATAATAAATTTATTTCTCCATAACCAGACGTGCCCATTTCTATAACTGCTATTTCTGTGTCTTCCTCTAAATCTAATATAGTTAAAGGCATACCTATTTCATTATTTAAATTGCCTAATGTTTTTTCTGTTTTATATTTTCTACTTAATATACTGGCTATAATGTCTTTGGTAGTAGTTTTGCCATTACTTCCAGTAATACCTATAACTTTGGTGTTTAACTCTAATCTATAGGCTTTTGCTAACTTTTGTAATGCTACTAATGTATCATCTACTAGTATTAAAGGAAAATCTATAGTTGGTACAGGCTCATCCTTATTCCATAAAGCAGCTATAGCGTCTTTTTCTATTGCCTTTTCTAAAAAATCATGACCGTTAAAGTTTTCTCCTTTTATAGGTATGAATAATTGTTTAGGTTTTATACTCCGTGTATCTGTAGAGACTCCTTCTATAGTTAAGTTTTCAAATTTATTTTCTAAATTAGAGCCTTCAACCATTTTTTTAATTTCTTTTAAATTCCGTCTAATCATTTTACTATAGAAATGTCACAATATATCTTAAAGGGTATAAGGAGACATTTCTATGTCCTCCTCTCTATGCTTTAGTGTTTAAAATATTATTTTTCTCGTTATATCTATCGAAAGCTAATTTTATTAATTTTTCAACTAATTGGGAATAAGTAGTACCATCAGTAGCTCCCCATAGAACAGGTGTCATACTTACAGCTGTAAAACCAGGCATTGTATTTATTTCGTTGACATAAATTTCATTGTCATCTGTAACAAAAATATCCACTCTTGCAAGGCCACGGCAATCTAAAATTTTAAAAGTTTTTTCTGCAAGTTTTCTAACTTGAATAGTTACTTCTGGTGTTAGTTTTGCAGGGATTACAGGAATAATTTTACCATCAATATACTTAGCATTATAGTCAAAGAAAGGATCTTCCATAATAAATTCTCCAGGTACTGAAGCTTTTGGATGATTATTTCCCACTACGGATATTTGCATTTCCCTAGCAATAACCTCCTCTTCTATAATTACTTTATAATCATATAAGAAAGCCTCGTCAATGGCTTTTTTAAGCTCCTCACGATTTTCAACTCGATTTATACCAACACTTGAGCCTAAATTAGCGGGCTTTATATAATATGGGTAGTTTAAATCGTCTTCTATTTTTTGGCAAGCTGTATCTTTATCTTCTTCCCAGTTATGTAGTTTAATAGAAGTATATTTTGTTTGGGGTATATTGTGTTCTGCAAATAAATCCCTCATAATTACTTTATCCATTCCGGCCGCAGATGATAATACTTCATTACCTACATATGGAATATTTAATAATTCCAGAAGTCCCTGAATTGTACCGTCCTCTCCATTTGTACCATGTAATGCAGGGAATATAATACTTTTTTCATTACTTTTAAATTGATTTAATAAAAAATCCCCTATAGATTCAGCTAAAGTATTTGTAGTAGTCCTTCTGAGTTCATCAGGGTCCTCTATTTTGCCTTCTAATAATCCTAATGGACACCAGATTCCATCATTTGTAATATAAACTGGATAGACATTATATTTATCTTTATCTAGTGAGTTAATAACAGCAGTTGCACTTTTTAAGGAAACCTCATGCTCAACAGATTTACCACCGTACAATACATAAATATTCGTTTTCATATATTTAACCTCCAAAATTTTATTTCACTAAAGTGATTTAATATATAACTTACTATTATATCAGATTAATCTTACTATATAAATTATTATTAGTCCATTGGATAATTAATACCAAATTACGGGGATTGGTAAAATCTAATCTATAATAATTAATCTAATCTATAATAATTAAACTGTTATAGATAAAAGTAATTTGATTGTAAGGTACTAGACTAGATATAATTAATTTGACGATATGCTTATTAAATAAAGGAAAGTTAAGGAGTTGGATAATATGAATCGACTACCAGATAATTTTGATGAATATGAAGAAGCTAAGCGAGAAGGCTTTTTAAAGGTTAAGGAGTTTAGGGATAAAGGGGTTAAGGTAGTAGGAACTTTTTGTACCTATACTCCATTAGAAATTATTGATGCAGCTGGAGCAGTTCCAGTATCATTATGTGGAACTGATAATAGTTCTGTAGCAGATGCTGAAATGCATTTACCTCAGAATTTATGTCCATTGATTAAATCGAGTTATGGATATGCTATAACTGACAAATGTCCTTATTTTTACTTTTCTGATCTAATAGTAGGGGAAACTACATGCGATGGAAAGAAAAAAATGTATGAAATCTTAAATAATGTTAAACAGACTCATGTAATGCATTTACCTCAAGGCCAAAATAAAGAACATGCTTTTGAATATTGGAAAAAGGAATTATTAATTCTTATAGATGTTCTTGAGGAAAAATTTAACGTAAAAATAACGGAGGATAAATTAAGGGAAGCTATAAAGGAACGAAATGAAGAACGAAAAGTGTTAGTTGATTTTTATGAACTAGGTAAACTTAATCCTTCTCCAATTTCTGGCTATGAAATAAATACAGTTATGGAGGCTATGGGCTTCGAATTTGATAAGAAAAAAATGCGCCAAGATATAACCAAAAGAACTGAAGAATTAAAAGAAAAGTATGAGAAAGAATTTAAAGGAAAGAAAAGTAATAGACCAAGAATTGTAATAACCGGCTGCCCTTCAAATGGGGTTCGAGAGAAAGTTCTTAAACAAATAGAAGATTTAGGTGCAGATATAGTTTGTTTCGAAAATTGTTCAGGGCCTAAGGAAAAAATGGAATTAGTGAATGAAACTATAGATCCGATAGATGCTTTAGCACAAAAATATCTAAATGTAAACTGTTCAGTTATGACTCCTAATCCAGGGCGATTAGATGTACTAGGTGAAATGATTGATGATTATGAAGCTGATGGGGTTATTGAAATAATTCTTCAGGCTTGTCATACTTTTAATGTAGAATCTTATAATGTTAAAAATCTTGTTACTAAGGAAAAAGGTCTACCTTATATATGTATTGAAACTGACTACTCAGAATTTGATACAGGCCAATTAAATACTAGATTAAATGCATTTTTAGAGATGCTTTAAGAGAAACCCTCCAAATGGAGAGTTTCTTTTTTAATTGAGTTAAATATATAAGAAATAGTTTGTAAATATTTGATATAATTAAAAATATAAAATCATATTTTGCAGTATATGATATTACGAAAGAACTCATGTAGGATTTATTAAAAATGTAACATATTTACTAGTGAAATATTTAATTAATAAAGGTTTATAATAAAATATTTTTATTATAAAGAAAGGAGGGAATTCTGTGGAATCAAAATATAAATATTTATCAATTCTTATTGCTTATAAAAATATTAATAAAGATATTAAAGAAATACTCACAAAATATTCTGTATATCATATAGATGAAAAAGACGATTTAGATTTCTTGGAGGAACTTATGGTTGCAGGTCAGAAGGTTGGATTAAATGAAAGGTTGCAAGTATATTTAGAAAAGTTTAATTATAGTATATTGGAAAAGTTGGAAAAAGGATATATGCTGGATATAATAGAAATTCATAAATCCTATGATATATCAAGAAGAAGATTGTTAGAAGAACTTGATATGCAGTTCGGGGAAGATATACTAGTTGTAGATGAAATAGTAATATAATATTAAGGTTGTGATATTTTGATTTGGGGAGATAAGAGATACAGGTCCTTTAACTATGAAATGAGAAAGATTTTTGGTGAGAAAGTAATGAAACTTTCTCTAGATGGAGGTTTTACCTGTCCTAATAGAGATGGAACTATAGGTAATAAGGGCTGTATATTTTGTGGTGAAGAAGGTTCAGGAGAATTTGCAGCTTCTAGATATTTACCTATAAGAGAACAAATGGAACAGCAAAAAAAATTATTATCTAAAAAGTGGCCTGTAGGAAAATCTATTGCCTATTTTCAAAGTTTTACAAATACTTATGCTCCTATAGTGGATTTAGAGAAAAAATATACAGAAGCAATTGTACAGAATGGAATAGTGGGTTTGGCAATAGCTACTAGGCCAGATTGTTTGTCTAAAGGGGTTTTAGATTTATTGAGTAAGTTTAATGAGAAGACCTTTCTCTGGATAGAATTAGGACTTCAAACCATCTATGACAATACTTCTAAATTTATTAGAAGAGGATATGAACTAGAGTGTTATGAAAGAGCTGTAGAAGAATTAAATAAAAGAAATATTAAAGTGGTTACTCATCTCATCTTTGGTTTACCTAATGAATCTCATAAAGATATTTTATCGTCAGTAAAGTATGTGGCAAATACGAATACCTGGGGGGTTAAATTTCACACATTGTATATTCAAAAAGGGACTGATTTATATAAACATTATGAAAGAACCCCTTTCCCCATTTTATCGAGGGAAGAATACATTTCATTAGTTTGTAATAGTATTGAACGACTTCCACAAGATATGGTTATTCACAGGTTGACAGGCGATGGGAAAAGAGAATTGTTAGTGGAGCCAAAATGGACTTTAGACAAACTAAAAGTATTATCAGGAATAGACATGGAATTAAAAAGACGAAATAGCTTTCAAGGAAGTATTAAGGTTTAATATATATATAAAATTAATAACATTCACCTTTCTATAAACATATTATGTAATAGGTTAAAAAATAGGAAGGTGATTTTTTATGGATAATTATAGAATACAACAACGATGTCCTTTAGGAAGTTCTCCATATATTATTAAATCTGGGGACACCTTATTTAACTTAGCTTCAAGATATGGAACAACAGTAGAAGCAATTTTGACTATAAATCCAGGTCTTGATCCTGAAAGTTTACAAGTTGGAAGAATAATTTGTATCCCTACTGTGGCACCGCCAGTACCTCCATGTCCAGGTGGATTTTATTACACAATAAGAGCTGGAGATACTTTTTTCAGAATAGCAAATCAATTTAATATAACTGTAGATGCATTAAGAAGTGCAAATTCAGGAGTAGATCCTAATAGACTGCAAATAGGTCAAGTAATATGTATACCAGTATCGGCTCCCCCTACACCATCTTGTCCAGGTGGATTCTTATATGAAATAAGATCAGGGGATACACTATTTTTAATAGCTCAAAGATACAATCTGTCAGTACAGGAATTAATAGCAGCAAATCCAGGAATAGATCCAAATAGGTTAAGAGTTGGTCAACGAATATGTATACCAAATAGTTAATAAGAAAATACCTTATTTCTTTAACGTTTAAATTCCTAAATGCATATTATATAATGCAACGAAATATTGTAAAGAAAGGTGGTTAAAATGGGCGATAAAATAAAAGAGCAACAGGTTTGTCCACCGGGGAGTTTTCCTTATACTATTAGATCTGGTGATACTTTGTTTAAATTAGCTCAGAGATTTAATACAACTGTAGATGCGATAACAGCTATAAATCCAGGTATTGATCCAAATAACTTACAAATAGGTCAGCGGATTTGTATACCAACAAAGATGCCTCCAGTACCTCAATGTCCTAATGGATTCCTTTATACAATAAGACAGGGAGATACTTTCTTTAGACTAAGTCAAAGATTTGGTGTAAGTGTAGAGGCAATAATGAGAGCAAATCCGGGAGTAGATCCAAATAATCTACAAATAGGTCAAGTAATTTGTATACCAACAAAGATGTCTCCTATACCTCCATGTCCTAATGGGTTCCTTTACACAATAAGACAGGGAGATACTTTCTTTAGACTAAGTCAAAGATTTGGTGTAAGTGTAGAGGCGATAATGAGAGCAAATCCAGGAGTAGATCCAAATAACTTACAAATAGGTCAAGTAATTTGTATACCAACAATGATGCATCCAGTGCCTCAATGTCCTAATGGATTCCCTTATACAATAAGACAGGGAGATACTTTCTTTAGACTAAGTCAAAGATTTGGTGTAAGTGTAGAGGCAATAATGAGAGCAAACCCAGGGGTAGACCCAAATAACCTACAAATAGGTCAAGTAATTTGTATACCAACTATGGTATCTCCAAGACCCCCTTGTCCATGGATGGATATGTAACATAATGTAAAAAGCCTAGGCAAATATAGTCTAGGCTTTTTTACATTAAAAGTTTTATAGTTAGAATTAGCATAATATTTACCATTATAAATATTATTATACTTATAATTAAAGGTTTGTTAAAGATGACCTCATTAGAGGTTCCTATTTGTTTTTTAAAGTCTACGTTATTTATCTTTGCAAGTAAATATATTAGTCCAATAATAATAAGTAAAGATATAAATACTAGAATAATAGGGTACTTATAATTATGATTATAATCACTTTGGACTACCTCATTATCCTTAGGGAAAAGAAATTTAATAATAATATCAATAAAAACTGGGGCACTATTGTTAACGAAATGGAAGAATATAGCGGAAAATATAGAGTTTGTAGCAAAAACTAAATAAGATGCTATGGTTCCACTAACAAAAGTGTGAGAAAATTGAAATGTATTTAAATGTAGTATACCAAACATGAACCCATTTATAAGGGCTGCAGATAATCTATTTTTATTCCTATATCCATCTAATATAATACCCCTCATTAATAATTCTTCCAATATAGCTGGAGTAATTGCAGTAAAAATAAGTAGTTCTAAATTAGATTGTTTACTTGCCTCTATAACTAAATCAGGCATAGTTTTTCCAAAATAGTTAGTATAGAAAGAAATAATGATAATGGATATAGGCAACATAGATAACCATATGATAAAAACGATGAAAAGGGATTTAAGGCCAATTTTATTAAATTTAAAAATTCTACTTGTTGCTTCTTTATTACGAAAAGTATATATACAAATTGGTATTAAAAAAGCTATGTATTGATAAAGATTAGAATGTATAGGTAGAAACTCAGCTACTAAGGACCAAATAAGGGTTAACATAAAAAATAAATTTACTTTATATATTTTTCGTTCCTTTGTTAATACTTTTCCTTCCACAGTTTACCTCCCTTTCTAACATATAAGTTTGTTAACAATACCATTATATAAGAAGTTAAAGAAATAACCAATAAAAGTCTCAATATAATATAAGAATATTAAATACTGTTTTATTTAATATTAAAAATATTTATATAGGACACATAATTTTAATCTTAGTGATATAATTTTCATGGATAAAATATAGAAGGGGGAAGTATTATGGGTGATTACAAAAAGATGTGGGAAGGCTTAGGAATAGATATTGAGAAGCATGATGCTTTATGTGATGCATTACCAGAATTATTTGGAGATATATATTTAACTCAAGAAAATAGACCAGAAGCAATGAATTATTTTAATTATGTAGTTGCAGAAGTACATGGTGCAAGAATAAAAGAGTTAGAAAAACATAAGAAAAACGGTGGTAAGGTAGTAGGAACTTTCTGTGTATTTGTACCTGATGAGGTAATACTTGCTACAGGTGCTATAGGTGTTGGACTTTGTTCTGGAAGCCAATTTTGGATTGAAGATGGTGAAAAAGTACTTCCAAGAAATCTATGTCCATTAATTAAAGCATTTACAGGAGCTAAAGTAGGACTTACATGTCCATATTTTCAGTCCTGTGATTTATTAGTAGGTGAAACTACTTGCGATGGTAAGAAAAAAGCCTATGAAATATTAGAAGATTATACTCCAGTCCATGTAATGGAGCTACCTCAAATGAAAAGGGAAAAGAATTATGAGCAATGGGAAGATGAAATAAAATTATTTATTAAGGAGATGGAAGAACTTACTGGTAATAAGGTAACTGTAGAAGGCTTGAAAAAGGCTATAGATTTAACTAATAGGAAGAGAAGAGTATTAAAAAGACTTTATGATTTAAGAAAAAATACTCCTTCGCCAATTAGTGGTTTAGACTCACTTTTAATTACTCAAATTGCCTTCTATGATGAACCAGAAAGATTTATAAAACAGACAGAAGAACTATGTGATGAATTAGAGGAAAGAGTTAAAAATTCAAAGCCTAATGGGAAGAAAAGAATAATGATAACAGGAACACCTATGGCTTTACCAAATTGGAAGATGCATTCTATAGTAGAAGGTTTAGATGCTGAAATTGTAGTAGAAGAAACTTGTATTGGAACTAGATATTATGAAAATGAAATATCAGCTGAAGGAGAAACTATTGATGAGTTAGTAAAAAATATGGCCGATAGATATATGAATATAAACTGTGCTTGTTTTACGCCAAACGATGGTAGAACAGAAGATATTCTAAGATACTCAGAAGAATACGATATAGATGGTGTAATCTACTATAATTTATCTTTCTGCCATACTTATGCAATAGAATATAACCAAGTTGAAAAGGTACTTAAAGACAATGATATACCAGTACTAATGGTAGAAACTGATTATTCAGAAGAAGATACTGGACAAATAAGAACGAGAGTTGAGGCGTTTTTGGAGATGATTTAGTTGGAAAAGCATTATATTTTGTTTCCTAATTATAGTCAAGGATTAAAGCTAGAGTCCTCTTTGAAAGAAGAAGGTATAAAATATGTTATTTCACCAACTCCTAGAAAGCTTTCAACTAGTTGTGGAATATCTATTATGTATAGGAAAAAAGATGAAGAGAGGATAAAGTCTATTATAAAAGGAAAATCTATTAAAGTAGAAGGCTTATTTACTTTAGATAAATAGGGTTAAAGGTGTGATAGTAGTGAACTATGTAGGAATAGATATAGGCTCAACTGCTTCAAAAGTTTCGGTTTTTCATAAAGATGAATTGAAACTTAATATGGTAATGCCTACAGGTTGGAGCAGTGTAGATACTTCAAATAAGATAAAAGATGAATTGAAAAGAAAGGGAATAGATGTAGATGAATCAAAAGTCGTAGCTACAGGTTATGGACGAGTATCTGTTCCTTACGCTCATAAAACCATAACTGAAATTACTTGTCATGGTAAAGGGGCCTATTACCTAGCTCAGGAAGATTTAACAGTAGTAGATATTGGGGGACAAGATACAAAAATTATAACTGTGGATAATGGGAATGTATCAAATTTTATTATGAATGATAAATGTGCTGCAGGAACAGGCAGGTTTATGGAACTTATGGCTAATACACTTAATGTTTCTATAGGTGAAATGGCGGAGATGGCATTAGGTGGTGAGGATATTAAAATCACTAGTATGTGTACTGTTTTTGCAGAGTCAGAGGTTATAAGTCTTATTGGTAGTGGAGCTAAAAGAGAAGATATTGCCAGGGGGGTTATGAATTCTATTATTGGGCGTATTAAAACTCTTTTAAATAAACATGGAATAAGAGGAAGTTTATATTTAACTGGAGGTCTTTGTGAACTTAATCCTTTTGTACAATTATTATCAGAAGAACTTAATAAAGAAGTTACAACAAGTCCACTTGGTCGGTATGCTGGATCTATAGGAGGAGCGTTATTAGCAAAGAATATATAAAGGTGTAGAATTAATGAATGAAGACTTAACTAAAAATAGTTAAATAATGAGGAAAAGATATATTTATAAATATATCTTTTCCTCAATGTGTTTTGTAATCTTATTCTATAATCTATTCTTAACCAACGAGAAGTTATACATAATTTACCTGAATTTATTAACTTGTAACTTTAAGATAGTTTAATTAATATGTAGTATACTATATAGTTTTTCTAGCCTTTATATTAGAGTTTATTATGTGATTATACTTAAAATAAGTGGCTAATTATAAAGACTTTTAAAGTAATAATAGATAAGTTTAATAATAGAACTAATAATTAAAATGAAAACAATTTTTTCAAAAAATTTTAGGGTAGAAAGCCAAATCTAAAATAATAAAAGTTAAAACTATTATTAAAATATCAATAAAGGATTTTCTAAATATTGAATAAAAGGTTTTGACATAAAACATTTTTCTTTTAACAAAATTAAGATATTATTTATAGATTTATGACTATATAATATATTTTAATATATTTCATTTTATATAATTATATCCTATATATATAACTACTATTGTAAAGCTTACATAAGTTCTAACAATGTTGAGTATTATTCCACATTATGCTATAATCCATATAAGAAAATTGATACCAAAGTTATTTCAGATAGAAGATATTTTTGGTGTATGGCAAGGCCATAATACCAATATTTTTTTATAAAAAGTTTTAATAAATGCTAAAGGGGGCAAGCGGCTAGTTGCTGCAGATATAATGACTAAATTGCATGTTGGTTTAGATGTAGGATCGACTACTGTTAAGATGGTAGTTCTAAATAACAGATTTCAAATAGTATATAGTAAGTATAAAAGACATTTATCAGATATAAAAAGCAGTGTGAGTGAGCTAATTTTAGACGCATATAGGTGTTTCAAAAATGAAACAATTAGTGTAATGGTCACTGGTTCAGGTGGACTGTCAGTTAATGAGTGGCTGAATATTCCATTTGTTCAAGAAGTAGTAGCATCTACAACAGCCATAAGAACATTTATCCCTGAGACAGATGTAGTTATTGAACTTGGTGGAGAAGATGCAAAGATTATTTATCTTGATGGTAACGTAGAGCAAAGGATGAATAGTATATGTGCAGGAGGAACTGGTGCGTTTATTGATCAAATGGCTGCTTTACTAGAGACAGATGCTGCTGGCTTAAATGAATTATCGAAAGGACATGGGGCAATATATCCAATAGCTTCTAGATGTGGTGTTTTTGCTAAGACAGACGTTCAAGCTCTTATTAACCAGGGAGCATCAAAAGAAGATATTGCCGCATCTGTATTCCAGTCTGTAGTAAATCAAACTATATCTACTCTTGCCTGTGGAAGGCCTATTAAAGGAAATGTGGCTTTTTTAGGAGGACCTTTATATTTCTTATCAGAATTAAGGGATAGATATGCAGAAACTTTAAAGTTAAAGGATGAAGAAATAATATTCCCTGAAAGTTCACAACTTTTTGTGGCAATAGGGGCAGCTCTTAATTCTGTAAAAGAAAAGGGAATGAAATTTTCAGAACTGAGAAATAGATTGGATGATATAGAGAAACCTATGAATATGGGGATTAAAAAAATAAGACCTTTATTTTTAGATAAAAAAGAATTAGAAAGCTTTAGGGAAAAACATAAAACCCGTAAGCTTAGGAATAGAGATATAGAAACTTATAAGGGAAATTGTTATTTAGGAATAGATGCGGGCTCTACAACAACAAAGGTTATATTACTAGATGAAAATAATAATATACTGTATTCATTTTATGGTAATAATAAAGGTAAACCTTTAGGTTTAGTTGTAGATATATTAAAAGAAATATATGATTTATTGCCTGAAGAGGCTAATATAGTTAATTCAGCTGTAACAGGATATGGAGAAGAACTTATAAAGGCAGGTTTAAATGTAGATATAGGAGAAGTAGAAACTATTGCCCATTATAAAGCAGCCCAATTTTATTTACCGAAAGTAGATTTCATATTGGATATAGGCGGGCAAGATATGAAATGTATGCGAATTAGAAATGGAGTTATAGATAGTATCTTATTAAACGAAGCTTGTTCTTCAGGTTGTGGATCCTTTTTAGAAACTTTTGCCCATTCTTTAAATATGGAAGTAGAAGATTTTCTAAATGAGGGATTGACAGCAGAAAACCCTGTAGATTTAGGCTCTAGATGTACTGTTTTTATGAATTCAAAAGTAAAACAGGCACAAAAAGAAGGTGCTTCTGTAGGGGACATTGCAGCTGGACTTTCTTATTCAGTAATTAGAAATGCAATACAAAAAGTTATTAAAATAAGAGACCCAGAAGAAATGGGGGAAAATATAGTAGTTCAAGGTGGTACTTTCTATGGAGACGCTATATTAAAAAGTTTTGAATTAGTATCTGGTAGAAAGGCCGTTAGACCAGATGAACCAGGTTTAATGGGAGCCTTAGGAGCTGCACTGATTGCTAAGGAAAGACATGAAGAAGGCACTATTTCTTCAATATTAAAATTAGAGGAATTGAATGATTTTAGAAATAAAATTAAGATGGCTAGGTGTGGTAGGTGTGGAAATAATTGTTTGCTAACTATTAACCTATTTTCCGGTGGAAATAAATACATAACGGGTAATAGATGTGAAAAAGGTGCTGGGGTAAATCCAGAAACTAAAAATATACCTAATATGTTTGATTATAAATTAAAGAGGACTTTTGATTACTATGAGCCATTAAAAGCCAATGAAGTAAAACGTGGAAAGGTAGGAATACCTAGGGTACTTAATATGTATGAAAATTATCCTTTCTGGTTTACATTTTTTACGGAATTAGGATATGATGTTGTCTTGTCTAGTAAATCATCAAGAGAGTTATATGATAAGGGTATAAGTACTATTCCTAGTGAAACAGCATGTTATCCAGCAAAGCTAGTACATGGTCATATTATAGATTTAATAGAAAAAGGTGTAGATTTTATATTCTATCCATCTGTTTTCTATGAAAAAAAAGAAGATGATGGTGCAAATAATCATTTAAATTGCCCAGTAGTTACTTCTTACCCTGAAGTAGTTAAAAATAATATAGAAGATTTAGAAGAGAATAATGTGTTGTTTTTAAATCCTTTTGTAACCTTTGATGATGAAAAGGCAATGAAAAAGGTTTTAAATGAATTTTTAAAAGAATTGTCTATACCTAAAGGGGAAATAAATAAAGCGTTGGACAAGGCCTGGAAAGAAAATGAAAAATATAAAGATGATATTAGAAATAAAGGAAAAGAAGTATTAGAATATCTAGAAGACAATGGTAAAAGGGGTATAGTTTTAGCTGGTAGACCTTATCATATAGATCCTGAAATAAATAAAGGTATTCCAAATTTAATTACCTCTCTTGGTATTGCGGTTTTAACTGAAGATGCAGTGGAAGATTTAGTAGATGTAGAAAGGCCTTTAAGGGTAGTTGACCAATGGACTTACCATTCCAGACTTTATAGGGCAGCTACCTTTGTAGCAGAAAGTAAGAATCTAGAATTAGTACAGTTAAATTCTTTCGGTTGTGGTCTAGATGCAGTTACTACAGATCAGGTTCAGGAAATACTAGAAAGCTATGAAAAAATTTATACTGTGTTAAAAATAGATGAAGTAAGTAATTTAGGTGCAGCTAAAATAAGAATTCGTTCATTAAATGCAGCTTTGGAAGAAAGAGAAAGGGCTGGCTTTAAACCTAAAAAAATTGGTCAGTTGCCAGAAAGAGTTATTTTTACAAAAGAAATGAGAGAAAATCATACTATCCTTGTTCCACAAATGGCACCAATTCATTTTGAATTGTTGGAAAGGGCAATAAATACTTGTGGTTATAATATAAAAATACTTCCATCAGTAGACAAGGATGCTATTAATGAAGGGCTAAAATATGTAAATAATGATGCTTGCTATCCATCAATAATTGTAGTGGGGCAGTTTATAAATGCGTTGAAATCCGGTAAATATGATT
>DATGTQ010000171.1 GCA_035301805.1 Tissierellales bacterium | reverse complement strand
ATGATAAAGGCTCTACCAGATCCTACAGGGTGGCAAGAATTAAAAACAGATGTTGAGGCAGAAGAGTTATTTATTTTATTATTTAAAGATGCCAGTGACCAGTTAAGACTAGTTATGCAATACTATGAATTTAAGTGGGATGATGGCAGATTTGAAATAGATGAACATACATGGCTAAAATATGTAGGAGCTTATAGAAATATAACATTTAAAGAGGGAGAGCCACCAGAAGATGAACCTGTAATCCCTCTGATTGGAAAAACCAAACTATCTGGAAGTCAGGTAATAGATGCTAATCATATTTTAAGTTTAATAGGTACTCAGGTTAAATCTGACAAAGGAATTCAAACTGTAGATAGAGAAACTCTAAGAATAATACATGAAGAAATTCAGGAGTTAAGTGATATGGGTGAAGATGAACAAGCAAAACTATTAAAAGAATTTGTAGAAACAGAATTAGTGCCTGGTAATTTATCAAGTAATTTAAGTTTTGATGAATTATTTAATAATTGGAAACAAGCAAAAATAGAAAAGGAAATAAAAAAATTTGCAGAAGACTGGGGTATAGATGAATCATTGTTATCTAAGTCGGTGGAACATTTTTCTATAGTTCAGGAAGATACTATACCTTATATTGCAGAGTTGTCAGAAAGTGTTGATTTTAATAAGGCTACAAAACAGGAAGCAAAGAGTCAATTAGAACATACAATGATTCTGCTAAATGAAGTTTTACCTAAATGGTTTGTAGAAATTAAACAGAAATATAATTGAATGATTTTGAAGAAAAAACGAAAATGATACTGTATATACAGTATCATTTTCGTTTTTTTAGAACAGCATAAATTGGGGTGTGCAAAGATTATAAACATTAGTTTTATTCAGCTTGTAAGACTTTTATCTATTGCATCTAAACATGCATGCAAAAATATTCAAATAGAAAAAGGGTATTGACAGATATATAACAATTTAGTAATCTATATATGTATTAACAATTGAATATGGAAAGGAGGATGAAATGACAGAATTAATGTCATTAAGTGTAGTAACTGGTATACTATGCGGACTATGGTCCCAATTTGCTCCAATGCTAGGGCTTGTTACTTGGGTTGGATTTGCAGGTTGTACTACCTATTTTGCCTCAGGAAAACATGGAATGGAAGGTTTTTTAGTAGCAGTAAGACAAAATCTATTTGGTGTACTGTGTGGTATGATTATAATAATATTATCTACCAGATTTCCATTCTCCTTTGACCAAATACTCTATAGTGGTTTCCTTACATTTGTTATGTGTATATTTGGTAGATATAAAAGTTTATCATTTATACCGGGGACATTTATAGGTTGTTTTTCAACTTTTGCCATGAATGGACAATGGCAGATATTGGTCATAACACTAGTGGTAGGTGCTTTTCTAGGTACTGCATGTGATTTAGGAGGAAAAGCATTTTATAATTTAACTAGGAAGAAGGAATTAAGAGTAAAGGTTTAAATTAAACAAGACTATAATATTATATTAAGAAGTTTAAAATTAAATATCAAAGTAATATTATAAAAAATACAATAAAAAAAATATATTATATTTATAATGTATTCTATACCGTGATATAGCATTGTATTTTATTCTATAATTTTTGTAAGACAAAATTAATGAGTAAATAAGCTATTGTCGGCATAGATTTTTTTATGCCCATTAGTTTGACTTTTAACAAACAATAGGAGGAGAATTATATGACTAAAGTACTTAATGTGGCTTATGGAGAAAAAAAGGAAGAAGCTTATAATATTAGGACTGCCATGGAAGAGGCTTCGCGCTGCTTACTTTGCTATGATGCGCCTTGTAGCGAGTCATGTCCAGCAAAGACAGATCCTGGTAAGTTTATTAGATCAATTAGATTTAGAAACTTTAAAGGAGCAGCAGAAACCATAAGAGTGAACAACCCCTTTGGTGGTAGTTGTAGCTTAATTTGTCCACATGCTAAATTATGTGAAGAAGCTTGTAGTAGAACAGGAATAGATGAACCTATAAATATAGGTAAATTACAAGAATTTGCTGTTGAGCAAGAAAAAATTCACAATATGAAAGTTTACAAAAGACCAGAAAAAACAAATGGGAAAAAAATTGCCTGTATAGGTTCCGGACCAGCTTCATTAACCTGTGCCAGTGTACTTGCTAGAGAAGGATATGAGGTAGATGTATTTGAAGCAGAGGAAAGACCGGGTGGAATACTTACATACGGTATTAACCCTTCAAGACTAGAACAAGAAATCGTAGATTATGATATAGGTTTAATTGAAGAATTAGGAGTAAATATAGTCTGTAATAAAAGAATTTCAATGGATGAATTAGAAGAATTAAAAGAGTATTATGATGCAATTCATGTAGGTGTGGGCCTTACAGAATCAAAAATAATTGAAGGGGACAAGCTTGATACTAATTTACAAGGAGTAGAAACCGCCCTTAAATTCTTAAAAGAAGCTAGAATTGGAAAATTAAAATCCCTTAAGGGTGAAAATGTAATCATCATTGGTGGGGGAGATGTTGCCATGGACTGTGCATTAACTGCCCACCAATTAGGAGGAAATACTAAAATAGTCTATAGAAGAAGTATTGAAGAAGCACCGGCAAATATTGAAGAATTAAACATGGTACAAGCCATGGGAATTCCAATAATTACTGAATTTGCACCAGCTGAAACCCTTGGGAATGGAAACAAATTAGACTCTGTAAAGTTTGATTCCAGGGATAAGGTATCAAAACTAGAATTAAAAACTTCAAGACTAATTTTTGCAATTGGTCAAAAAAGAGCTAAGGACTTTGAAGACTTTGTAGAATTAGAAGGGGTATTCTCATCAGGAGATATAAAGAATGAGGGTGACACTGTGGTTCAGGCAGTAGCTGAAGGTAAAGAAGTGGCATTTAAAATGATAGAATACATCAATGCAAAGGAGGAGAAGTAATATGAATTTAAAAAAGGATTTATCAATGGACTTTTTAGGTGTAAAATGTGAGAATCCCTTTTTCTTATCATCTTCACCTGTGTGTAGTAATTATGATATGATTGCAAAGGCTTTTGACACTGGTTGGGCAGGTGTATTTTATAAAACAATAGGTATATTTTTGCCAAATGAATGCTCACCTAGATTCGATATAGGGAGAAAAGAAGGTACCCCATGGACCGGATTTAAAAACATGGAACAAATTTCTGATAAACCCTTGGAGACAAATTTAGAATATATAAGAAGACTAAAAAAGGA
>DATGTQ010000170.1 GCA_035301805.1 Tissierellales bacterium | reverse complement strand
TTGTTTTGCCCATTTTTACATAAGAATTTATGGCAGGTTCTGTCAAGGGTGTTTTTCCCTTGACGGGTTCTGACGGAAATTCTAAAATCACTAGGGCAAAATAAATTAAATTACATCTTGACATTTAATAGCTGGTCTATTATTTTACTCTTTCACTATTATATATATTCCCTATATTTTTCAGTATAAACATAAAAAATAAAAATGACTATAGAAAATATCTATAGTCATTTTAAACTAATTCATTTAATTTATCTCTATCTAATATAATAATTTTTCTATGTCCTACTAACTTTATCCAACCTTTATCTTGAAAATAAGATAGTTTTCTACTTAAAGTTTCTTGACTCATTCCTATATGGGAGGCTAAATCTCCTTTGCTCATGTTAAGGATTACTTCGTTTTTTTCATTTGCTAAGTCTAAAATAGTTTCTACAATCCTGCTTTCTACATCATGAATCCCCAAATATTCTATTAAGTTTTCAGCCTTTCCTAAACGACTACTTAATTCCTCTAAAATCTTAAAAGCTATAGATGGATATTTATCCATTAGCTTTTTCATTTCATCACTATCAATTATGCATACACTAGTATCCTCTAAAGCTTCTGCATTATCTAATCTTGGAGTTTTAATAAATAAAGAAAGTTCCCCCATAAAATCTCCAGACTCTAATATTCGTATAACCTGTTCCTTACCATTATGAGAAAGTCTAGTTATTTTAACTTTTCCTTTATGAACAACTAAAAGTTTCTCTCCCTTTTCACCAGTTATATAAATCATTTCGCCTTTTTTATACTTTTTACTTCTTTTAATACTTGCTACTTCTAACATTTCATCCCAGGTTAAATTACTAAATATGGGCACTGATTCTATACATAGTTTTCCTTTCTTACTGCGATAACAATTACAACCCATAAAAACACCTCCAAACATGAGAAATTCATTATATTTATTATAACAAAATAGAGACTACTTTTCACTTTTTAACAAAAAATCCTAGGTCTATGACCTAGGATTTTCCATTAATACTACTGATACTATTTATTCTTATTTAATTTATTTATTTTTCTTAAATAAATTTTTTAACCACTCTATAAAACCATTTTTCTTTGTATTTTCTTTAGGTACATCTACCTCTTCTTTCTCTTCAATTTTGTCTATTCCCTCAGTTTTCATTACAAATTTTACACTACCATCCATATCTTCATTTTTGCCAGTAAAACTATCATATTCTTTTGAGATTTTAACTAACTCATCTTTAGTACTTAAAATTTCATCTATATCTAAGTCACTATCTTTTATTTTATTACTAATTTCTGAAATTCCTTCTTCATGGAACTTTTGCATACCTTCATTTAATTCTTTTGAACCATTCTCTAATTTATTTGCTCCTTGCTTTAACTCTTTACCACCATCATTTAGTTCATTTGCTCCTTTTGCTAGTTCATTAGTTCCATCCTTTAACTGTCCAGAGCCTTTTGATAGTTCATTTAATCCACCTGAAAGTTTATTGGTCCCTTTAGAAAGTTCTCCTGTACCTTTAGAAAATTCTTCTGACCCTTTTTTTATTACTCCCGCATTTTCATTAAGTTTATTTGCTCCATTTTGTAGTCCTTTACTACCTTTTTCTAACTCTTTAGATGCTTCTTTTAATTGCTCAGTTCCCTCAGCTAGTTGCTCTAATCCATTTCCTATTTCTTCTTGTCCTCCATTTATTTTAGCTATGTTTCCGCTTAATTCTTTTGAACCAGCTTCTGCCTCTTTTAATCCTTCTTCTAATTGTTCTATTCCTTCAATAATTTGGGTGCTTGAATCTTCAAGGCCTTCTAAAGCTTTATTTTGTTTTTCAATACCTTCTAACATCTGTTCACCAAGTTTCCCTAATCCTGGAGTCTTTGCAACAATTTCAGCAGCACCTTTTAGTTTTTTAGTACCATCTAATAATAAACCTACTACCTCTAATTCTTTTTCTTTTCCTTCTTTAACTTTATCTAATCCTTCAATACTTTCTGATAATCCTTCTGTTAAATTATCTTGGCCTTCTTTTACTTTCCCTGTTCCATCTACTAATTCATCCATGCCTTTTTTCATTTTCTTCGTATTTTCTGGTATTTGACCTACTCCATCTGCTACCTTTTTGGCACCAGCAGAATATTGGTTTGACTTGTTACTAAACTCTATAGCTCCATTTGACCATTCTTTTGTTCCATTCCCTAAAGTTTTACCACCCTTACCTAATTCTTTTGCACCTTTGTCTATATCTAAACTTCCTTTATAGGCTGAATCAATTCCATCTTTTAATTGTCCAGAACCTTCATTTAATCCTTCAGCCCCTGTATTTAGCTGACCTAATCCATTAGTAAATCCATCTATTCCATTATTTAAAGAGAGTTGTCCTTCATATAAGGAATTAGCTCCTTCACTTAACTTTTCACTTGCTTCCTTTATTTTATTTATTCCATCTATTAATTCATCTAAGCTCTCTGCATCCTCAATGTCTTTCATTTCTGGTACATCTGAAGTTACAGTAACTACTATAGGACCCATCTCAAAATTATCTGTTGTTGCTGTAATTTCTAAATATTCTGGGATATCAATAATGTCTTTCTTTAAATTAAGACTTTTATTTAACCCTGGTATAGTTGCAAAACTTGCTATTTGATTGCTACCATCAGACAATATTTTTCCACTATTTACTTCAACATCTGTAAACTTATCAATAGGTAAGTTTACCACTGTTACTGCCATTAATGGATTATAAACTATTTTTTTTCCGCCATTTTTAGTAGATATAGCATGACTCTCTTTATTATCTAATTCTATTTTAATTTTAACATCACCAGATTTTCCCACCATATCCTCTGGTTTCATTTCTTTATTATCTAAATAATACTTTACTTTTATTTCAATAGGTAACTTTTTATCAGTTTCGCCTTGGTAAAATATGTCTTTCTTTTCCGTATTCCAAATTATTTCCCCATTTTTCGTTTCAGGTTTTTCTTCTCCTTTTATATTTACAACATCTTTTAAAGAAGTTTTATCTTCTACTTTATTTAATGGTGAATCTGAATGAAGCCAGATACTTGAAGTTTTTTCTATTGGACGACCTTTAGTGTCCAAATTTACATAAACTGTTTCTTCTTTTTCAATATTACTCTTTGTTTTTGCAAAGGAAAAACTTGGTACCATCATAACTAAAACTATTGCTAAACTAATTATTTTTTTAATTTTATTATTTATTTTCATAGATAACACTTCCTTTTCCATCTTTCTTTCTATTCTCATTACCCCAATTCTTCGACGTCACTTTTATAAGGCCTTCTCCAGCTAATAATATACCTGGCAATATAAATAATATTACTCCGGTACTTATTAGGGCACCCCTTGCAATCATAGCACTTAAACTTTTAATTATTTCTATATCTGAAAGAACAGCTACACCAACAGTAGAACCAAAAAATGTTAAGCCACTTGTTACAATAGCCTTTGACGATTCTCTTACGGTGATTTCCATAGCTTCAAATTTTTCATGTCCATTTTTTATTTCTTCTCTAAAACGTGTAGTTAAAAGTATAGCATAATCTACTGTAGCCCCTAGTTGTATTGATCCTATGACTATTGAAGCTATAAAAGGTATAGAGTGATTTAAATAATAAGGTATACTCATATTTATAAATATAGCGAGCATTATAACCAATACGAGAAAGACAGGTATGAATATTGATGTAAATACTAACATTATTATAAAAAACACTGCTAATATGGAAATTGTATTTACTCTTTTAAAATCACTATCTGCAATTTCTACCATATCCTTAGTTAAAACACCTTGCCCAGTGACAAGTCCTTTTTTATCATAAGTTTTAACTATTTTATCTATATCCTTTATTTGTTCTTCACTTTCTTCAGTAGCTGATTTATAACTTGAATTAATCATCAAAAGTTTATAATCACCTTGTTCAAATTTCTCTTTTATTTCATCTGGTATAAAATTTTCAGGTACTCTAGGTCCTAGGAAACTCTCATAACTAAGAACCCTTTCTACCCCATCTAATTCTTTTATTTCTTCTATCATTTCCTTTATTTCATAACTTGGAATATCCTTTGAAACTACTATAGAATGGGTTGTTATCATATTAAACTCATCCTTTAGTTTCCTAAATCCTTCTATAGAAGACATATCTTTTGGTAAAGATTCGTCTAGGTTATAGTACACATCATTATTTTTTTCACCATAAAAAGCAGGTATAAATATTAAAACTGCCAATATAATAAATACCTTATGATGTTTAGTAACTAGTTTGGCTAATCCATTAAAATTAGGAAGAACAGTTTTGTGGCTAAATCTATTAATCACTTTATCTAATGCCAATATAAAGGCTGGCAAAACTGTTATTACTGAAATTAATCCTAAAACCACACCTTTAGCCATTACAAATCCTATATCTTTCCCTATAGTTAATTCCATAAAGGCTATTGACAAGAAACCTGCTATAGTCGTTAAAGAACTGCCCATTATGGAAGATGCAGTTTTTTCTATTGCAGTAGCCATAGCTAAAGTTTTGTCTTCTTCTTGCTCTTTTTCTTCAGTATATCTATGGAGTAAAAATATTGAATAATCCATAGTAACCCCTAACTGTAATACAGCTGCCAAGGATTGAGTAATATATGAAATTTCTCCAAAGATTATATTTGTACCAAAGTTATACAATATTGCATAGCCTATACTCACTAATATTACTATAGGCATGAAAGTTGATTCTAATGTTACAGCTAATACTATAGCTGCTAATACTACTGCTAATCCAACATATAAAGGGGTTTGTTTATCCGATAATTCTATAGTGTCCTTAAGTACTGCCCCCATACCGCTAAAGAAACATTGCTTATTTAATAATTTTCTTATATTAGTAATTGCATCTTGAGTAATATCGGAAGATGCCTCGTTAGAAAACTGAATCATTACTAGAGTCGAGTTTTCACTATAGAAAATATCTTTTATCTCATTAGGTACTATGTCTTTTGGTATAGTTGTATCTACATAATCGTCTAACCAAACAACTTTTTCTACACCCTCTACTTCCTGTATTTTTTCTTTTAATTTTGAAACATCTTTTGGTTCCATATTTTCAATTACTATCATGCCATTTGCTGAATTATTAAAAACATCATTAAGTATTTCTTGTCCTTGTACTGATTCTAATCTTTTAGGCAAATA
>DATGTQ010000169.1 GCA_035301805.1 Tissierellales bacterium | reverse complement strand
CTATAAATGAAAATGAAGATGAATTTAGAAACTGGTGAAAAAAAGAATTTTAAAATTTTGAAACCTCCAATTGACATAACTTTTTTAATAGGATAGACTAATGTAGTTAAGTGTATTTTATATTAAGTGTATTTTATATAGGGAGGTTAGATCGGATGTCTACCAAATATATATTCGTAACAGGAGGAGTAGTATCGTCTTTGGGCAAAGGAATAACAGCAGCAAGTCTTGGACAATTACTTAAAAGTAGAGGACTCAATGTAACCATACAAAAATTTGATCCATATATAAATGTAGACCCTGGGACTATGAGCCCTTATCAGCATGGAGAAGTTTTTGTGACAGATGATGGTGCGGAGACTGATTTAGATTTGGGTCATTATGAAAGATTTATAGATATCAATTTAAATAAAAATAGTAATGTTACTACGGGTAAAGTATATTGGTCAGTGCTAAATAAAGAGAGAAAAGGCCAGTTTCTAGGGAGAACAGTTCAAGTCATTCCTCATATTACTAATGAAATAAAGGAAAGGATTACTAGGGTAGCAGAAGATTCAGATATGGATGTAGTTATTACGGAAATTGGCGGAACAGTAGGGGATATAGAAAGTTTACCTTTTTTGGAAGCTATAAGACAGATAAAAAATGATGTAGGAAAAGAAAATGTAATGTACATTCATGTTACATTAATGCCTTATTTATCAAAAGCAGGTGAATTAAAGACTAAACCAACCCAACATAGTGTAAAAGAGTTGCGGAGTATAGGTATTCAACCAGATGTACTTATTTGTAGAACAGAACATCCTCTTTCTAAAGAAATAAAAGAAAAAATAGCATTATTTTGTGACTTAGCACCAAATGAGGTTATTGAAAATATAGATGCAGATTCTATATATGAATTACCTATAATGTTAGAAAAAGAGGGTCTTTCACAATTAGTAATTGAACATTTAGGCTTAGAATGTGATAAGTTAGATTTAACAGAGTGGACTACATTAGTAGAAAATATGAAAAAAACCCAAGGAAATGTAAGGATAGCCTTAGTAGGTAAATATGTAGAATTGAAGGATGCCTATTTGTCTGTAGCTGAGGCTTTAAGGCATGGAGGAATTGAAAATAGCGTAGATGTAGATATAGATTGGATCCAGTCTGATGAAGTGAATGAAGATAATTACAAAGCTATTTTGAAAGATGTAGACGGAATATTAGTACCGGGTGGTTTTGGTGATAGAGGCATGAAAGGAAAAACTTTAGCAGTAAAGTATGCCAGAGAAAATAGTATACCTTATTTAGGCATTTGTTTAGGAATGCAGTTAGCAGTTATTGAATTTGCTAGAAATGTATTAGGATTAGAAGATGTTAATACTACTGAATTAGATTCGAAAACTGAACATCCTATAATAGATATAATGTCTGATCAAAAAGACATGGATAAATTAGGTGGTACTATGAGATTAGGATTATATCCATGTGAATTAGTTGAGGGTACAAAGGCTAGAAAAGCTTATGAAAAAGAAATAATAGAAGAAAGACATAGACATAGATATGAGTTTAATAACAAATATAGAGAATTATTAGAGGAAAAAGGTATGAAAATAAGTGGTTTGTCACCAGATGAAAAACTAGTAGAGGTAATTGAATTAAAAGACCACCCTTGGTTTATTGGTGTTCAATTCCATCCAGAGTTTAAATCCAGGCCTACTAAATGTCATCCACTATTTAGAGACTTTATTAGAGCAGCAAAAGAATATAAAGAATTGTAATGATAGACTATTTAACCACAGCAAAATGCGTCTGCAGAGCAGACGCATTTTGCTACTCATTCTTAATGGCTCTAATGGACTTAATTTTATAGCTCCTTTTGCCGGATAATATCCAGTGTTTTGGGTCTACACCTCTTACTTGAACATAAGAGCTGTATCTTCCAGTGACCATTGTAGCATCAGTTTCTAAAATTTGAGTAACTGTTTCTACGCCTTTTATTTTTTCATCCCCTTAAAGTACACTATTATTTTTCTCTCTTTCTATCCTTCCATCTTGTATTTCCACAATCTTATGAGCATAGTTAGTTATTTCCATGTCATGGGTGACTACTATAAGAGTTTGCTTATATTCTTTTGCAATAGAGGTGATTAAATCTAATATTTCTATAGTAGTTTTTGTGTCTAAATTTCCAGTCGGTTCATCAGCTCTTAGGTTCTTCTAACCCTACCATAAGATTTAAAAGTGTACTTTTACCAGAGCCAGAAGTTCCTAATAAAAAAATAAAATCTTTTTCTTCTACAGAAAAATTTATATTATCGACTGCAATGATTTTTTCTTCACCCATTTTATATATTTTTCTTAGATTTTTTAGCCTTATTATTTCCTTCAAGAACTAACTTACTCCAATGTGAAGTAAAAAATTAATAAGTATATTATACCATGTATTGGTGATAAAATAGATAATACATTTAAGCTTAATGTTAAATTTTATTAATTATAATTTAAGGTATTTAACTTACATGATGGTGCATTTTACCTTATAAATTAGTAAGAGTATATAAAGATATACAATTGACAAGAATTTCTATATAAAATACAATACAAGTATGGACTGACTGGTCAGTCATAATTGGAGGGATTTAAATGGAGAGAAAAATTCTATGGCTAATAAGTATAATTATAATATTGTCTATGATTCTCGGAGGTTGCAAGTCCTTTTTTAAAAAGGATAAGGTGGAAGTAAAGGAAGAGGATGAAATAATACCTGTTGAAATAGAAAAGGTAGGTTTTGGAAGGATTTATGAAGAATTATCTTTTGCCGGGAGAGTTTTCTCAGAAAAGGACAATGTTATAATTCCAAATATACCTGGTAATGTTAAAAGGGTTGAAGTAGAAGTAGGGGATGAAGTGGAGGCTGGTGATCTTTTATTTGTAGTAGAAAATGAAGAAATTGAAAAGAATTTGGAAACCATAGAAGAAGCATTAAAAGAACTAGAAAAACAAAAAGCAAGATTAGATGAAAAGGTTAATTCTTTAGGTAATATGCCTTCTAGGGGTGGTATTGACAATAAAAGTAATATACCTGAAAACAAGATGCCAGTAGAGACTCCAGAGGATAATGCTTCTAAAGAATCGCCAAGAGATTTGCCAGTGGAGGAGATTCCTAATGAATTACCTACTGATGTAGAAATAGAGATGCCAGAAATTGATGTATCAATAGATAGGATAAATAAAATAATAGAAGATATAGAAAAGATGCCTTCTCTCTATGAAAGAGGAGTTATTGAAGAAGTAAAGGCAGCAGAAAAGGAGTTAAATGCTAAAATAGGTGAGTTGCAAATGGCAAAAAAACAAGCAGAGACCGCCTATGAAAAGTTGGAAGTTAAATCCCCCGGTAAAGGAACTGTTTCATATATAGGAATTCACGAGGGTGGTATTGCGTTAAATACGGAACCGTCTATTTTAGTGTCTAATTTGGAGAAAATGTACATTGAAATAAATGTTACTGATAGAATAGTTAATAAAATCAATAAGGAAGCCACCGTTTCAGTTGGTATTCCTGCTGTTTCAGGAGAAGAATTAAAAGGAACTATAGAGCTAATAAGTATTAGCCCTGATTTAAAGAATGGTTTATATCCAATACGTATTTTAATTGAAAGTGGAGATAATCAATTAAAGCCTGGAATGGTAGGTAAGGCAAAGATACGTTTCAATGAAAAAGAGGATGTAATAGTCGTAAAAAATGATGTGGTATTAGATAAAAATAATAATAAAATTATTTATATAGAAAAGGATGGAAAAGCAGTAGAAAGGAAGGTATCTATTGGTTTAGATACTGGTGAGAAAGTGGAAATAACTAGTGGGTTGAAAAAAGGAGATAGGTTAATAGTTAAAGGTCAAAATTTTTTAAGAAATGACTCTGAGGTAAAGGTCATAGGGGGAGGTAAATAATGAGTTTATATGATTTTTCCGTTAAGAAACCTGTTACTACCTTTATGATTGTTTTAGTAGTAATAATTCTTGGAGTAGTTTCTTTAACAAAACTACCTTTAGATTTACTTCCTAAAATTGAAATACCTATTGCTATAGTGAATACTAATTATAGTGGAGCAGGACCCCGAGAAATAGAAAAATTAGTAACGGAACCTATTGAAGGAGTAATAGCTACTGTATCTAATGTAGAAAAGGTATCCAGTATATCCTATGAAGGGAATTCAATAGTAGTGGTAGAATTTAATTCTGGAACTAATATGGATTTTGCTACTTTGGAAATGAGAGAAAAAGTAGATTTAATTAAAGGATATTTGCCTAAAGATATTAATAGTCCAATGATTATGAAGGTAGATCCAAATGCCATGCCGGTATTACAACTTGCTATGTATAGTGAAGATGATTTAGGAAGGTTACAGGGATTAATTGAAGATGTAGTAAAACCAAGAATAGAGAGAATAGAAGGAGTTGCAAATGTTTCACTAAGTGGAGGAACCGAAGAGGAAGTAGAGATAATAATAGACGAAGGAATATTGGCTAATTATGGTTTGAATATTGATAATTTAAGCCAACTGATTACATCGGAAAATTTAAATTTACCAGCAGGTCAAGTACATATTGGAGATAAAAAATTGACTTTAAAGACTGTAGGAGAATTTACCTCTATAAAGGATATAGAAGACATACCTATTCCATTGCCTACAGGAGGAGTAATTTATTTAAGGGATTTAGGAAAAGTTTCTATTGAGAATAAGGAGGTAAATACTGTATCTAGAATAAATGGGAAAGAAGGTATAAATATATCTGTACAGAAACAGTCAGGAGTCAATACTGTATCAGTAAGTAGAGAGGTACAAAAAGAATTAAAGAAAATATTAGATGAATATCCAGATATAAAGACAGAGATTGTTGTTGACCAAGCAGAATATATAGTGAAAAGTATATTTAATGTTTTTCAAAATGCATTAATAGGGGCTGTATTGGCTGTATTTATACTATATTTATTTTTAAGGGATGTAAGGACTACCCTAATAATTTCATTATCTATTCCTATATCGGTAATAGCTACTTTTGTTCCTTTATATTTTAGAAATATTACTATAAATATAATGACTCTAGGGGGAATTGCTCTGGGAATAGGAATGCTTGTAGATAATTCTATTGTAGTTTTGGAGAATATCTATAGATACCATGAAGAGGGTAATGCCCCTAAAATTGCTGCAGTAAAAGGAGCTAAGGAAGTTAGTATGGCAGTTACTGCATCTACTTTAACGACTATGGCCGTGTTTTTACCTATAGTCTTTGTTGAAGGCATGACATCTACTATATTTAAGGAATTAGCTTTAACAGTATCTTTTTCGTTATTAATGTCTTTACTTGTGTCTTTAACCTTAATACCTATACTATCTTCTAGGACTTTAGGTAAAAAGAAAGAGAAGAAGGAAGATAAAGTTAGTAGTTTATTTGAAAAAGTCCAAGAATTTTATAATAAGGTTTTAAGAAATGCCTTAAACCATAGGGCTTGGGCTATGGGTATTACTGTAATTATATTTGTAGGAGCTATAGCTCCTTTATTTTTAATAGGGGGAGAATTTTTTCCACCTATAGATGAAGGTATGTTTATAGTGGATGTAAAATTACCTGAAGGTACTGATATTAAAGAAACTAATAATGTATTAACAGAAATAGAAAAAGAATTAGTTAAAATTAATGAAGTAGATACAGTATTTTCAACTATTGGCGGTGGCGTTTCAGTATCTAGTATGGGTAGTAGCACTAATTCTAATAATGGAAACATAGTTGTAGTGTTGAAGCCTTTTAAGGAGAGAAGTAGGGAGACTTTTCAAGTGGCAGAGGAAGTACGTAATTTGGGAATAGAAGTTCCAGGAGCTGAAATATCTGTAGATGCATCCTCTGATTTAATGGCAGGATTAGGTGGAGATGCAGTAAATATTGCTATAAAAGGTGAAGACTTAGATGTGTTACAAGAACTAGGGGAGGATTTTAAAGAAATAGTAGAGTCTGTAGAAGGAACTAGGGAAGTTAAACATCAGTATGAAGAGGGAATGCCAGAAGTTAGGATTTTAATAGATAGAGATGTAGTGAGTCAATTTGGTTTAACTACTTTTCAAATTGCCAATTCAGTAAGAGGGAATGTTTCTGGGGTGACTGCTTCTAGGTTTAAATATGGAGGTACTGAATTAGATATTGTAATTAAAGGCCAAGATAATTATAGGGAAGATTTTACAGAGTTAAAATCTTTACCAATATCCACACCTTTAGGAACTACTATACCTTTAGATGAATTAGCAGATTTATCTGTTGAAAAAGGTCCTACTACAGTTTATAGAGAAGGACAATCTAGAATTGTAAATGTAACTAGCCAATTATTAGATAGGGATATGGGCCATGTAATAGATGATATTGAGGAGAAATTAAAGGATTATTCCATGCCTAATGGGTATAGTTATAGTTTTGAGGGTCAGTATGAACAACTTCAAAAGGCTTATAAAGATTTAACTATAGCTTTAATATTAGCTTTGGTTCTTGTGTTTTTAATTTTAGCGGCTCAATTTGAATCTTTTAGATATCCATTTATAGTAATATTATCTGTACCTTTAGCTTTTTCAGGAGGGGCATTGGGCCTTCTATTATCAGGAAAAACTTTATCAGTTCCCGCTATTGTTGGTGCAATTATTTTAGCAGGTATAGTTGTAAACAATGCTATAGTATTAGTTGATTATATAAATACCTTAAGAAGAGAAGGAATTGAAATGGAAGATGCTATAATGAAGGCAGGTAATACTAGACTTAGACCTATTTTAATGACTACTTTAACTACAGTTCTAGGGTTGATTCCATTGGCATTGAGAAAGGGAGAAGGAGCGGAGCTCCAAAGTCCAATGGCTATTACTGTAATTAGTGGATTATTATTTTCTACTGTTTTAACTTTAGTAATTATTCCTGTATTATATACTTTGTTAGATAAAAAGGGGTTTAATGACTAGAGACGAAGTAAGAAAAGGAAGACTAAATGGAGTAAAAAGGATAGGTGAAGATTAATATGGCAGAAAATAAAAGGATTCAGATTCTTGATTCGGCAGCAGTGATTTTCTCGAAACATGGTTTTCATGGAGCTAAAATGGGAGATATAGCTAAAGGTGCTGGTATTGGGAAAGGCACTATATATAGATATTTTGAAAGTAAGGAAACTTTGTTTCAAGAGTTAATAAGATATGGCATGGAAGAATATAAAGAAGGTATGAGGAAAGTTCTTAATAGGGAAGGGAATTGTAAAGAGAAAATAATAGAACTTTTTAAGTATCATGGATATTATTTGGGTAAGCATATAGATATTACTCAGGTGGTTATAAATCAGGAAGGATTAATGCCTAAAAAGTTAAAAGAAGAAATGGTAAATGAGAAAATGGAATTATTAGCGATGATTGAAGAATTGCTGGACAGGGGAAAAAATAATAAGGAGTTGAGAGAGAATCTAGATGTGGGGTTAGCAGCTTTATCTATTATAGGTTCTATAAGTAATTTTTATGGGAAAGAACTTTATTATAATAGAAAAGAATTTAAGGAGATTTGTCCAGGGCCTATGGTAGATTTACTATTTGAAGGCTTTAATTAATTTGATAATAATCTATCAATCTAATAGATAAGAATTTATTTTTATGATATAATAAAATGTGGTAAAAAGGTTAGAAATCTTATGGAGGTGCTGTAATGGAAAAAGTTATGATAAGAGTTAGAATGAGTGCAGGGGATGCTCATTATGGCGGAGGTTTAGTGGATGGAGCTAAGATACTTGAACTTTTTGGTGATGTAGCGACAGAACTACTTATTAGGCATGATGGAGATGAAGGCCTTTTTGTTGCTTATGATGGTGTAGAATTTTTACAACCAGTATATGCGGGAGATTACATAGAGGCGATAGGTGAAATAACTAAGGTAGGTAATACTTCTAGAAAGATGAGTTTTGAGGCAAGGAAGGTAATCGTTCCCAGACCAGATGTTAATAATTCAGCTTGTGATGTATTAGAAGAACCTATTGTAGTTTGTAAAGCTGAAGGAACTTGTGTAGTTCCTAAAGATAGAAAAAGAAAATAACAGGGGGAGTGATGATATATGGAAAAACTTATCATTACAGCTGCCATATGTGGGGCTGAAGTAACAAAGGAGCATAATCCTAATGTACCCTATACTGTAGAGGAAATTGGGAGAGAAGCAGAATCAGCATATAAGGCAGGAGCAAGTGTAATACATCTTCATGTGAGGGAAGATGATGGTACGCCTACTCAAGATAAAGAAAGATTTAGAGTTTGTATTGAAGAAATAAAGAAGAGATGTCCAGATGTTATTATTCAACCATCAACTGGTGGAGCAGTAGGTATGACCGACGAAGAAAGGCTACAGCCAGTAGAATTATTACCTGAAATGGCAACGCTAGATTGTGGAACGTTAAACTTTGGTGGAGATGAAATATTTGTAAATACAGAAAATACTATAAAAAACTTTGGTAAAGTTATGATTGAAAAAGGGGTAAAACCAGAAATAGAAGTATTTGATAAAGGAATGGTAGATTTCGCAGTACGATATGCAAAACAAGGATATATTTTAGAACCAATGCATTTTGATTTTGTATTAGGAGTTCAAATGAATGCAACAGTAAGGGATTTGGCTTTTATGGTTGACAGTATTCCAGCAGGTTCTACTTGGACAGTTGCAGGAATGGGAAGACATGAAATCCCAATGTCAACAGCAGCTATAATTATGGGAGGACATGCAAGGGTAGGATTTGAAGACAATATTTATTTATCTAAAGGAGTGCTAGCAGAATCTAACGGACAATTAGTAGAAAAGGTAGCACGAATAGCCAAAGAACTAGGTAGAGAAATAGCTACACCAGCTGAAGCAAGAGAAATACTAAGTCTAAAATAAACAAGTGAGTCACTAAGGATGGGGCCTTAGTGACTCACTTTATTTTCTTCAAAATTCCAAGGATTTTTTCTTAAATATCTATTTCCGAAAGGTGTCAATATAGATATTATAGCGAATATTACTAGTATGAAGGGATACCACATATATGGTACTATTTGGACAGGACTTACTAATCCCTGAGTAGAACTACCAGCTATTAATAGCTGAGCACCATAGGGTATTAAACCTTGCATTACACAAGAAAAGGTATCTAAAAGGGATGCAGTTTTTCTTGGATCTATTTTATGTTCTTTGGATATTTCTTTTGCTAATTGACCACTAACGATTATAGCAATTGTGTTATTGGCTGTAGCTGCATCTGTAAGGGCTACTAATGCACTTATGCCTAATTCTGCTGATTTTTTTCCTCTTATCTTCCTATTGATTTTATACAGTAGCCAATTGAGACCTCCACCTTTTGACACCATATTAGCTAATCCACCAGTTAATAAAGATAGCAAAAATATATCGAACATTCCTGTAAAGCCTGAGTAGGTTTCTTGAGCAAATTCCAAAAGTGTAAAATTTCCATAATAGAGTCCAATAGCTCCAGATACAATAATTCCACCAGTTAACACTACGAATACATTTACTCCTGCTAAAGCAGCTATTAATACAAATATATATGGAATTACCTTTATGATGTTAAAAGTATATTCTTGGGTTTCAGGAGTGCTAAGAGGTTTCCCAAATATTAGTAAAAGAATAATAGTAACCAAAGCTGCTGGTAGGGCAAAACCTAGGTTAGCTCTAAACTTATCCCTCATAGATACCCCCTGAGTTCTTGTAGCAGCAATAGTTGTATCAGATATAATTGATAGGTTGTCTCCAAACATAGCTCCACCGACTAAGGCACCTAATACTAGTGGTAGATTTAGTCCTGCTTTACTTACTAATTCTACGGCTATAGGTGATACAGCTACAATAGTACCCACTGATGTTCCCGTTGAAATAGAAATAAAAGCGGCTATTATAAATATTCCTACTGTAATATACCTAGCGGGTATTAACGTTAGACCTAAATTAACTGTAGCTTCAACACCACCCATAGCGTTAGAAACTGATGAGAATCCTCCAGCTAGTAGGTATATAATGCACATGATGATTATATTATCGTCACCACAACCTTGAATAAACATATGGAATTTATCATCTAAAGATCCTTTAGTGATAATGAATGCAAATATTATTCCAATAACTGCTGCAATAGGGGCTGGAAACTGGTAAAAGGCCATTTCAGTTCCTTTAATTTGTAATATAATTCCTGATAGTAAATATACTAGTACAAAAATAGCAAAAGGTAATAAGGCTAACCCGTTACCTTTTTTATTATTTAGTTTTTCCATTTTCTATCCTCCTTATTTTTATTAGTCTTCTATTAATAACTCTATGTCTAATGGATATTTTCCATATTTTTTACCTGCATTCATAAAGACATCAATGTTTTCCATTGGTGTATGCATTGGAATTTGACAACCGGTACTTAAAATATAACCTTTTGGAGAGTCATGGCCTTTTCGAATACATTCTTTAACAGATTTAAAGATATCTTCTTTGGTTCCCTTATAAACTACATCGACGGGAGGAACATTTCCCGTAATTACAACTCTATCGCCCATTAATTCTTTTGCCTCTTCTAAATCCTCTGCATTATCAATACTGAAATTAGAGATACCAGTATTAACAACATCCTCCCATATCCCTTTACTTTTCCCGCAAATATGTATACTAGGAGCACTACCTGTTGTTTCTTTTATCTTATCTACATTTTGTTGAAGAGCAGGAAGAGAGAATTCTCTAAATTGTTTAGGACTTATAAGGCTAGTAGAAGAAACCGGGTCAGCAAAGCCAATAGATATTCCTAGTTTGGCTACTTCTTCTATATATCTATTATTAGATTCTGCTACTATTTCCATTAAAGTATGAATTTTTTTAGGGTATTTAATCATCCACTTCATTAAATTTTCTGTTCCTACTACAGATGCTGCTACACTAAAAGGACCAGACATAGAGGCCCCAACATCAACTTCATCTATGAGAGCATCTTTTGTAAGTTTTAAAGCTTTAATTAAAATAGGTAATTTTCCATCTTTTAATGGATCTGCAACTTTTAGTGAATCTATTTCATTGACGGATTTGACAGCTGGTTCTAGTAAGTAGGAAATACCGTAATCGGGGAAACCAACTTTAGAACCCATAGCTTCAGCAACGCCTCGCAAGCTAGTAGAGATTCCTACACTATCATGGCGAAGTTTTTTAAATAAAGCTATTTCTAGTTCGGCCATTAATTCTGCTGAATGATAATATTCTTTTGCAGTTATTCCAATAAAAGGTGCCATAGTAACCCCCATATCGGGAATACAAATTATTCGGTCAATTTCCTTACCTTTAGAGAAAGCTTCCATCCTTTCTTTAGGGGTCATTTCTTCTTTTACCAATTTGAACACTTCCTTTCTAATCTAGATGACAATTAATTGACAAATCAGTTCCAGAATGATTATATATAATAAAGTGAAATATGTACAATTAAATTATCCTATAAATAATATACCTATATTAATATAATAAATGAGTCAATTAGGATCGTCCCTATTGACTCTTTTCTGTTACAAAATAAGAGCGAATTAGACAAAAAATTAAAATTTAAAAAAACTTCGACAAATAGAAGGAATTATAATAATTATGAAGAATGATATTATGTAGGAGGTGTTGTCTCATGGTTATTTATGGACATAGAACCCTACTAATTAGATGTATTAGCTGTGGTAGATTATTAGAACATAATCTAAATATATTCGATATTTCTAAAGAAAAGGATCTAATTTTTTACTGTAAATGTGGAAAAGAAAATATTAGTTTCAGAAAAAAAGACAAAAAAATATATAATATAAAAATAGAATGTTTCGGCTGTGGGGAGAAACATATGTATATATATTCCTTAAAAGGCTTGATTAATAAAGATTTGCTATTTAAATGCGCCGATGATATAGAAACTTGTTTTATAGGAGATAGTTATATAGCTGAACAGTTTATAGACAACCAGGGTGAAAACTCTCAAGATGGGATTTTAGATCCAGAGTTTGATGATTATTTTAACAACTTTAAAGTATTAGCAGCTTGCTTAAATAAGGTGGATAGGTTAATGGGTGCTGGAAGAATCGGGTGTGATTGTGGGGATGATGATATAAATGTGGAAGTATTTTCAGATAGGATAGAAGTAAAATGTTTAAACTGTGGCAGTGTTCAAATTATTTATGCAGAGACAGAAGAAGATTTAGATCTTCTATTACGTAAAAGAAAAATTACTATGCAGGAACATAATATTTCTTGTATAGACTCAATTTTAGAAAGAGATAAAGATTTAAAATAATAATACTAAAAGATGGTGTATAATGATATAATAGAACTAGAGAATAAAGGAGGCAATGAATAATGTTAGTAACAGGTAAAGAAATTCTACAAGATGCACATAAAAAAGGGTATGCAGTAGGTGCCTTTAATGTAAATAACATGGAGATTATACAGGCTATAATTAATGCTGCGGAAGAAACTAAATCACCAGTAATACTACAAGCTAGTCAAGGTGGTATAGGATATGCTGGAGTTGAATATATCGCGGCATTAGTAAAAGTAGCAGCTGAAAAGGCTAGTGTACCAGTAGCGTTACATTTAGACCATGGTACAGATTTTAGTCAGATAATGCTTTGTTTAAGACATGGTTTTACTTCTGTAATGATAGATGCTTCAAGATTCCCATTGGAAGAGAATATTGCTGAAACTAAGAAAATAATTGAAATTGCTCACTCTATGGGAGTATCTGTAGAAGCGGAGCTAGGAAAAATAGGTGGAACAGAAGATGATATTACAGTAGATGAAAAAGATGCTACATTTACATCAGTAGATGAAGCTAAAAAATTTGTTGATGAGACAAATGTAGATTATTTAGCTATAGCAGTTGGAACTGCTCATGGAGTATATGTGGGAGAACCAAATTTAGATTTTGATAGAATAGAAGCTATTAAAAAAGAATTAAATATGCCACTAGTATTACATGGTTCTAGTGGAGTTGCAGATAAAGATATTAAGAAGGCAGTAAGTTTAGGTATAAATAAAATAAATATTGATACAGATATTAGAATTTCATTTGCAAATGCAGTTAAAAACTTTGTAAAAGAAAATCCAGATGAAATTGATCCAAGAAAAATATTAGGACCAGCAAGAGAAGCTATGCAAAAAACTATAGAAGAAAAAATGAAATTATTTGGTTCAGAAGGAAGAGCTTAGGAAGGAGATTTGCTATGAAACTGTTTATAGATACGGCTAATATAGATGAAATAAAAGAAATAAACGATTGGGGGGTAATATGTGGTGTAACTACAAACCCATCCCTAATTGCTAAAGAGGGTAGGGATTTCAAAGAAGTTATAGAAGAAATCACTACGATATTAGATGGACCTATAAGTGCTGAGGTAATTTCCTTAGAAAAAGATGGCATGGTTAATGAAGCTAGGGAGTTGGCAAAAATCCATCCTAATATTATTATAAAAATACCCATGACAAGTGAAGGTTTGAGAGCAGTAAAAGTTTTAAATGGAGAAGGAATTAAAACTAATGTAACTTTAGTATTTTCTCCTAGTCAAGCACTACTTGCTGCAAAAGCAGGTGCCACATATGTAAGTCCTTTTGTAGGAAGGATGGATGATATAGGAAATGAAGGTATGGATATTATAGAAGATATAGTTAAAATATATAATAATTATAGTATAGAAACGGAAATAATAGCAGCAAGTATTAGACATCCACTACATGTACTAGATGCGGCTAAAAAAGGATCTCATATAGCTACTATTCCATATAAAGTATTTTTACAAATGGTTAAACATCCAATGACAGATATAGGAATAGATAAGTTTTTAAAAGATTGGGAAGGGGTCCATAAATAATAAAAAGATCAACAGAAACTTTAAGTTTGTAAATTACTATAGGTACCAATTTGTGGTAGCCACCACAAATTGGTGCCTTCTCAGTTGAAAATCGTTTAATGTCAGCGTCTAGGGTGGGTACTGCCCAAAGTTAAGCCTGTAGAGAACGCTAATACCTAGTGTTAGGCTATGTTCTAGGAAACAAGGAAGCCACCACTTCTATAAGTGGTGATAGCTCACATCGTAGAGAACTATGTAAATATAAAAAATAGAAATAAGCACTAAACCTTGTAATTTATTTATTAAATAGGTTACACTAATTGACAAAATATACACAGATAGAATATACTATGTATATATACAATGAGATTATTAAATAAGGGGGCTTTTTTATGGATCGAAACTTAGCCTTAAACTTAGCTAGGGTAACAGAAGCGGCTGCGTTACAAAGTGCAAGGTATTTAGGAAGAGGAAATAAGGATATATCGGATCAAGCAGCAGTAGATGGAATGAGAAAAATGTTTGATACACTAAATATAGACGGTACAGTAGTTATTGGAGAAGGGGAAATGGATGAAGCTCCTATGTTGTATATTGGAGAGCAAATAGGAACTCCTGTCAAAGACTGTCCTAAACTAGATATTGCTGTAGATCCTTTAGATGGAACTACATCTGTTGCTAAAGGTCTTGCCAATGCTATTTCTGTTGTGGCTGTGGCACCGAGAGGATGTTTATTACATGCTCCAGATATGTATATGAATAAAATAGCTGTAGGACCAAAAGCTAAAGGGGCCATAGATATTAATGACTCTATAGAAGAAAATATAAGAAATGTAGCAAAAGCATTAAAGAAAGATGTTTCTGATATTACTGTAACTTTAATAGATAGGCCTAGACATGAAAAATTAATTAAACGAATAAGAGGTATAGGTGCTAGAATTAAATTATTCAGTGATGGAGATGTAGCGGCAGCAATTGCTACATGTTTTGAAGACACTGGAGTAGATATTCTTATGGGGATTGGAGGTGCACCGGAAGGAGTCCTTGCTGCAGCAGCTTTAAAATGTATGGATGGTGAATTTCAAGGAAAGCTTCATCCTACAAATGATGAAGAAAGAAGACGTTGTTTAGAAATGGGAGCTGATGTAGATAAAATTTTATATATGGATGATTTAGTAAAAGGAGAAAAAGTGTTATTTGCTGCTACAGGTATCTCTGATGGAGAGCTTTTGAAAGGTATAAGATACTATCATAGTAATGTAGCCAAAACTTCTTCCGTAGTTATGAGGGCGGAAACGGGAACGATAAGGTTTGTTGAAGCTATACATAGGCTTGATAAGAAACCAGAGTATGCAAAATGGGATATGGAATCAGGTTTTACAAATTAAAAAATAGAACGTATTCTACAGAATACGTTCTATTTTGTTGACTATTACTGTATAAAATGGTATTATCAAAGGGAAAGCTTTTCTGTATTTACATATCTTAATTTTATTCCCTAGTGACGAAAGGAAAGATAGTAATTATACAAAAACGTGATGATTGTTTAATAATGGAGGTGACAAATTGGATTATCAAGTGTTAAAAGAGAAAAAACTAGATGATCTTCGAGTTATTGCTAAAACTATAGGCATTAATGCTGTTACAAAGTATAGAAAGAATGAATTAATAAACTTAATTGTTGAGAAAACACAAGAAGATATGAAGATAGAAGAGAAGGAAAGAGAGGATAAGGAAAAGGAAATTAAAGAAAATCAAAATATAGAAAAAGAAGACAAAGAGCCTGAAAAAGAAGAGAATAATGGTAAAATAAATATTGAAGATATTAATTTAAAAGTATTACCAGACAAAATTAGTGAAGAAATTGAGCTTATGGATGATATAAACGGTGCTGAGGGTATTTTAGATATTCATATTGATGGTTATGGTTTCATGAGAAGTGACAATTACTTATCTGGAGATAAGGACATTTATGTTTCTCCTTCCCAAATTAGAAGATTTAAACTTAAAACTGGAGACAAAGTCTTTGGTATTACTAGACCCCCTAAATCTGGTGAAAAATACAAAGCTCTTCTATATGTGAAAAGTGTAAATGGAATGGACCCAGAGTTTTGTAATAAAAGACCAAATTTTGATACTTTAACCCCCATTTATCCTAGAGAAAGATTAAAACTTGAAACTACTCCCAATGAACTTTCAACTAGAATGATAGATTTAATATCGCCAATAGGAAAAGGTCAAAGGGGAATGATTGTATCTCCGCCAAAGGCTGGAAAAACAACTCTTCTAAAAAAAGTGGCTAATTCTATAGCTGAAAATCACCCTGAAATTGAAATTATTGTCTTATTAATAGATGAAAGGCCGGAAGAGGTTACAGATATGCAAAGGTCTGTCAAAGGTGATGTTGTATATTCTACTTTTGATGAATTACCAAGACATCATACTAAGGTTGCAGAAATTGTTCTCGAAAGAGCTAAAAGGTTAGTAGAACATGGTAAAGATGTTGTAGTCCTACTAGATAGTATTACTAGATTAGCAAGAGCCTATAATCTAACTATACCGGCTACAGGCAGGACTCTTTCTGGAGGATTGGATCCAGGAGCATTACATAGACCCAAAAGATTTTTTGGTGCTGCTAGAAATATAGAGGAAGGTGGAAGTTTAACTATATTAGCTACGGCATTAGTGGAAACAGGAAGTAGAATGGATGATGTTATATTTGAAGAATTTAAGGGAACTGGAAACATGGAAATACATTTAGACAGAAGATTATCCGAAAAAAGAATATTCCCAGCAGTAGATATAAATAAATCTAGTACTAGAAAAGAAGAGCTACTTTTAAAGCAGAGTGAATTAGAGACTATTTGGGCTATTAGAAAGGCTTTAGCTAATGCACCAACTCAAAATGTAACTGAAACCTTAATAGAAGACTTGATTCGAACAGAAAACAATGATATGTTTATTAAAACTGCTAAAAAGAAAATATGGATATAGTTGAAGAAGAAAAGAGAATATGCTATAATTAATAAGTCGATAGTGTAAATAATATGTTCAATATATACGTTAGTAAGAGAGAGGTGAAGACAATGAAAAAGGGTATTCATCCAGAGTATCATGAAAAAGTAACAGTAACATGTGCTTGTGGTAATAAATTCGAAACAGGTTCAACAAAAGAAAACTTAAAAGTAGAAATTTGTTCAGAATGCCATCCATTTTTTACAGGACAACAAAGATTTACTGAGCGTGGTGGACGTGTTGAAAGATTTAAGAAAAAATATGGTATGAAATAATTTTTTTAGAAACAGGTTAGAGGCTATACGCATCTAGCCTTTATTTTTGCTTATATATGGTATAATTAGTTTATTGAAAACAATAGGGGTTGATTTTTTGAAAATAAAAGATATAGATAGAATACCCAAAAAAATGACTACAATAGGCGGTCAGGCACTAATTGAGGGAATAATGATGAGAGGGCCTGAAGAAGTTTCAGTTGCTATTAGGAAGCCAGATAATGAAATTTTAGTTGAGAAAAAAAAGCTTAAGACTTTGGGAATGAGGAATAAATTTTTTAGTTTACCCTTTATTAGAGGAGTAGTAGGGCTTTTTGAGGCAATGATTCTTGGCACTAAAACTCTTATGTATTCAGCAGAGTTTTATGATGAGGAAGACTATGAAGAAAGTAAATTTGAAAAATATATAAATAATAAATTTGGAGATAAAGTAGCAGATATAGGAATTTTCTTTTCAGTGGTAGTATCATTTTTAATAGCAATATTTTTGTTTATGCTAGTACCAACTTTTTTAACAAATTTATTAAAAAGTAAAATAGAAAATATTATGCTGTTAAATGTAGTAGAGGGTTTAATTAGAATAGGAATTTTTTTAATATATTTAACTCTTGTTTCTAGATTAGATGATATGAAAAGAATATTTGAATACCATGGTGCTGAGCATAAAACTATCCATTGTTATGAAAATCAAGAAGAATTAACTGTAGAAAATGTAAAAAGGTATCCTATTCTTCACC
>DATGTQ010000168.1 GCA_035301805.1 Tissierellales bacterium | reverse complement strand
ACATATGTATTTATTTTATATGCAACATCTTTATTAATATTAATATTATCAATAATATTTGTAAAGAAAATAATTTCTAGAGAACTATTTATAAAGCCAGATAAAAGTAAAGTTTATGGACAAAAGTTTATAAGAAAACATCATAAAAAACTTGATATTATTTTTAAAACAATATCATTTATTGATCTTGTATTAATGTATAGTGAATATGTTATACCATCAGTTAAAGATATTCCATATGTATTAAATAATGAGTATAAAATTATAGAAGGCAAAGCAGTAACACATTCATATGGTGGAAGATCAGACAGACCTATATGGGTAACTATAGGAAATGATAATGGGAATGAGAAGAGATTAGTATTCTTCTTTTGGGATTATGTGTATGTAGGAGATAGATTTGAGATAATATATTTACCAAATTTGAAAAGGGGAACAGTATTAAAAAGTGAAAAAGATTATTAAAAAGTTCCCCAATGTAAAATATAATTATATTTTACATTGGGGAATTTTGTGTAGAATAAGAAATTAATAATACAAAAGTAAATTCTAGGAGCGATAAAACTAGTATAGAATATAATGAAAAAGGCTAAATAATAAGCCCTATAAAGGCTGATGATTTAAAAATAAAATTTAATTATAATGGTGATGGTAGTATAATAAATTTAATATATTCAAATGGTCTGCTTCTAATATTTCTTGCAAAGCATTCTTAAAACATCCTTATGCTTTTATATATTATCTACAATCATAAATTACATATTATTTAAATAATAAAATTCTATGTTCATAACTCCATGGTGATTTTTTCTTATGGCTATTTTATAAGATTTTATCAACAGTTTTAGTGCATTAAAATTAGTATTTACTATCAATAATTGGCTTAAAGGGTAGATTGTTGACAGGCTTCGTGTACATTCTTGTTAAAAATCAAGCATTGTTAACTTTCTACAAAAGAAATTGTCAGAAAATTTGGAACGATAATTCTTGTAATATTATTGTACAGCCCTTATAATGAAAAATGAAAGCGGGAAATTTAAAACCTTGTAATTTTGAAGTTTTGAAATTTAAAAGACAAATCAATATTTTAAAAGGGAGGTGGACTCTCAATATTAAGGATTTGTTTTTTTAAATATAAAAAGAAAACAGGGGGTATTGGGATGATAAGTAATACGGGGAAGAAAAAGCTTCTATCTTTCGTATTAGCATTAGTTTTAGTTCTAGGCAACTTTACTTTTGCAGTAGCAAAGCCGAAAACTGAAATTAAATCTTTAAAAGAAGAGAATAAAAATGTTCTCGAAGAAAAAATTCACAAAGATTTAAAGAAGACTCTAGGTAAACATGAAAGTGCAGAAGTATTAGTTTATATGAAAGATAGGGTAAATTCACAGAAGGTAGCACAAGTAAATGCAAAAGGTAAAACACCTTACGAACAAAAGTTATCTTCAAGAAGAGCTTTAATAGCTGCTTTAAAAGATAAAGCGGAAACTAGTCAATATGATTTAATTAAATATCTAGAAAAAGAAAAAGAAGAAGGAAAAGTATCAGAAATTGAATCTTTCCATATAGTAAATATGGTTTATTTAAAAGGGGAAAAAGAAGTAATTGAAAATATTGCTTATATGGAAGAAGTAGAAATGATTTATCCCAATAGAAAAGTGGATGTGGTTAAACCAGAAAAATCAGAACCGCTTAAAGGGTTAGAATCAACAGAAGGACTTGAGTGGAATATAGAAAGAGTTGGAGCAAATCAAGCTTGGGACTTAGGATATGATGGTTCAGGAGCAGTAGTTGGAATGATAGATACAGGGGCAGACTGGACTCACGAAGCCTTAAAAGAAAAATGGAGAGGCTATAATCCTAACGACCCAGATAATCCAAATCCCGAAGGAAACTGGTTTGATGCAGTAAATGGTAGAGATATGCCTTATGATGTACCATCAGTACCTCACGGAAGTCATGTAATGGGTACTATACTTGGACAGGATCCAGATGGGACAAATAAAATTGGAGTAGCACCAGGAGCAAAATGGATTGCGGCTAAAGCTTTTACTGAAGAAGGTGGCTATGACAATTGGCTTATAGCAGCAGGAGAATGGATGTTAGAACCAGGTGGAGATCCAAACCTAGCACCAGACGTAATAAATAACTCTTGGGGCGGTGGATCTGGAAGAGATGACTGGTATAGAGATATGGTAGAGTCTTGGAGAGCAGCAGGAATAGTACCGGTATTTGCAGCAGGTAATGAAAGAGGTAGACCAGCTCCTCCAGCATCTATATCAAGTCCAGCTAATTATCCTGAAAGTTTTGCAGTAGGAGCTACAGATAGAAATAACTTAAGAGCTTCTTTTTCACAAAGGGGTCCAGGACCTTATAATGAAGATATAAAACCAGAAGTTGCAGCACCAGGAGTAGGAATACGTTCATCAGTTCCAGGAGGCTATGAAGGTGGCTGGAATGGTACAAGTATGGCAACACCACATATAACGGGAACAGTAGCCCTACTATTATCAGCAGATAATTCCTTATCCGTAGATAGCTTAGAAGAAATAATAGAAAATACAGCTACACCATTAACAGATGATGATTATTCAGAAGCACCAAACTATGGTTATGGACATGGTTTACTAAATGCTTTTGATGCTATATCTGAGGTTTCAACAGGAACAGGAACTATAAAAGGAAAAGTATTAATAGATGGGGAAGACTTAGAAGATCCAGAGATACACCATGATCCTATAGAAAATGATTGTTTTATAGGTTCTGATATACCTGTAGAAGCAAGAATAACTGATGATGTATCAATAGTAGAAGCAGAATTAATGATGAAGACTACAGGAACAAAATATTGGTACCATATTCCAATGAATAGGACTTCAGGTGATATAAAGGACGGTATTTATAAGTCAGTAATTCCGGCAGAATTATTGAAGATGCCAGGATTTGAATATAAGATAAAAGCTAGAGATTATGATGGAAATATTGTATATACAGATGAATATAGTGTAAAAGTAGAATTTGGTATTGTGCCAGGAGAATATGAAACAGATTTTGAAAACTATCCTATAGGTTGGACTTTAGAAGGAGATTGGGAATGGGGCGAACCTAAGGCAGGACCAGACCCTTATAAAGGCTCTAAGCTTATAGGTACGAAACTAGACGGTAACTATTCAAATAGCTCAGATAATTTATTAATTACCCCACCAATAGATTTAAGAGATGAAAACTTACCATCAGCCAGTTTAAGGCTAGCTCACTGGTATGAAATAGAAAATAGATATGATAAAGGTCAAGTATATATCACTAATGATTATGGTGAAAACTGGGTTCCCATAGGACCAGAATATACAGGAGACCAAAAGGAATGGGAAGGCTTATTTATAGACCTAAATGAATATATTGGCTCAGAAGAACCAGTATTTGTTGCTTTTAGATTTACCTCTGATATATCAGTAAATAAATTAGGTTGGTATATAGATGATGTAAGCTTAGTAGGAGAAGATACTGAAGAACCATCAGCACCAACAGATTTAACAGGAGAAGCAAGAGTTGTAGGAACATCCTTAGAGTGGAGTCAATCACCAGAAATAGATGTAAATGGCTATAAAGTATATCGTTCGGAAACATCTGGTGGAGAATATACACTATTAGGAGAGGCTAAAACCAATAAATACTTTGATACAACAGTAGAATCAGATAAAACTTATTACTATGTAGTAACAGCCTATGATTTTGCAGGAAATGAAAGCGAATATTCAGAAGAACTAGAATTAACAGTAGGAACTATAGACCTTATATATTCTTCAAATTTTGAAGAAGACAATGGAGGTTTTGTTTTAGGCGGAACTGATGATACTTGGGAATGGGGAGTACCTACTTCAGGACCAGGAACTGCATTAACAGGAGAAAAAGTCTGGGCAACAGTATTAGATGGTAAATATTTAAATAATAGTAATTCGTGGATAGAAAGTCAGGAAATGTCGCTACCAGCTGAAGGAAGTTCAGTACTTTACTTCAACCATTGGTATCAAACAGAATCACCAAGATACGACAAATGTCAAGTCCATGTAGCTGGAGAAGATGGAGTTTGGAAGAACATAACACCAGACGAAAGCTTCGGTGGCAGGATAGAAGAATGGACAGAAACAGAATTATCCCTTGAAGAATATAAAGGTGAAAATATAAAAATAAGATTTGTATTTATATCCGACTATTCCTCAAACTATGATGGTTGGTATATAGACAATGTAATGGTAGCTAATTTACAAGAAGGTCAAAACTTAGATAATATAGATACACCTAAAGTAGGAAAGGATGACTATACTTTAGAAGAACTAGAAAAGCAAGGTAAACTTAAAGATGGATACAAAAAGCCAAAAGAATTAGATTATAAATTAAAAACTGAAACAAAATCAAAAAATAGTAATTACAAAAAAGTAAAAGAAGAATCAACAGATGTAAAATTTGCATCAGTTCCAGTAGATGCTGTAGTAACAGTATTAGAAACTGGAAGAAGTGTAAGGACAAATTTAGCTACAGGAACTTATGAAATTAAACATGGAGCAAATCAGTCAGGAGAAACTTGGACATTAAGAGCAGTAGCTTATGGTTACTATCCAAAAGAAGAAAAGGTTACCTTAGAAGACGGAGAAGTAGTAAAACAAAACTTTAAACTAGAACCAATTCCAAGAGGAGATATAGTAGGAAAGGTAGTAGATAGATATTCAGGAGATACAATACCTAATGCTCAAATAAGGTTAGTAGAAGATACAGCTGTAGAAACTGTACACTCTGATGAAAATGGAAACTTTACTATGCCAAATGTACTAGAAGGTAAATATACCCTTAAAGTAATAGCAGATGATTATGAACCAGGTGAAGTAGAAGTAGAAGTAGAAGGTGGTAAATCTAATGAAGTAGAAGTACCACTAAAAAGATTTGTAGGCTATGAAGAAGAAATAATTTATGACGATGGTACAGGAGAAAATGCTTTAGTACTAAATACTGCTAACAATGGTCTAGCAATAAGAGTAACTCCATCTCAATATGGTAAAGTAAAAGGAGCAAATATCTTTTTCTGGGGTAATGATTGGCCAACACCAGGTGGAGATGAAATAGGCATTGTAATATTTGATACAGATGAAAAAGGGAATCCTACAGAAATGGTAGGGGAACCTAAGATGGTAACAGTTAATAGAGGAGAATGGAACTATATAGATCTTTCAGAATTTGGTTTTTCAACAGGTAAAGATTTCTTCATAGGAACAATGCAAACAAAAATAGGAGATCTTTCTCCTGGAGTAGGGATAGATCAAAGTTCTCCTCATGGAGATAGATCTTATTTACACCTAGGTGGAGAAGATTTTACTCCAATAGGGTCTGAAGGAATACAAGGTGGTTTAATGATTAGAGGAGTAATGGAATATTCTCTGGATATACCATTAATCACTAATTTAGAAGAAACAAATTATACAAATAAAGACTCTGTAACTATAGAGGGTCAAGTAACTGCAGATAGTGTAGTAAATGTATATGTAAATGGAAATAAGGTAAAAGAAATAGAATCAGTAGATAGGAAATTTACTGGTGAAATAGAACTGCCAGCAGAAGAAAACAATATAACTGTAACAGCAACCTTAAAAGGAAAAGAAACAGAACCATCTACACCAGTTGTAGTAATTAAAGATAAGGAAGCACCAGAATTAAATGTGTCTTCTCCAAAAGAAGGAGAAAAGATAAATAAAGAAGTGATAACTGTAGAAGGCAATGTAAAAGATGCAAATCTAGATAAAGTATTAGTAAATGGTGAAAGAGTTGAAGTAGCTGAAAATGGAGACTTTAGTAAGAAAGTAATAGTAGGTAATGGAGAAAATACTATAAAAGTTGTAGCTAAAGATTTAGCAGGTAATGAAACTGTAGTAGAAAGAAAAGTACATGTAAAAATAGAAGGACCAACTATTACAGATATTATGCCAAATGAAGACCTAGTAGTAAGACCGGGAGAAGAAGTAACAGTAAGCTTCAGGAGTGAATCAACAGGCGGAAAAGCCTTCTTTGAAATACTACTACCATTGAATATGGCTAGCAACAGTGATTCTAGCATAGAAATGGTAGAAGTAGAACCAGGATACTATGAAGCTACTTGGACAGTACCAGAAAACATAAGCTTAAAGAATGGAATAATCAACATAGAGTTTACAGATATCTTTGGAAATACTATAAAAGAAGAAGCACCAGGAAGATTAACAGTAGGCTCTGAAGAGGAACCAGAAGATCCAGAACTACCAGAACTTACAGATGTAAAACCAAATAAAGACCAAATTATAAAAACAGGAAATAAATTAAGGGTTAACTTCAGAAGTGAAAAAGGCGGAACAGCTTACTTTACAATCAAGCATCCAGATGGAGATATAAAAGTAGATATGAATGAGAGATTATTATTCAAAGGTAGATATACTGGAGAATGGAAAATACCAGAAGGAACACTTGGAGAAGATTTAGAAATAGAAATTACCTTTATAAACAAATCTGGGGTAGAAGTAAAGCAAATAACCCCAGGAAAGTTGACTATAGAGCCAAAATCAGCTAAGAAGTGGTTTTGGTAAAATTAAGAAGCCAGCAGGGACCCCCTTCCCCCTGCTGGTTTTTTCTTTGTGTATATGAGATCTTATTTTAGTTTCTGGAGGAGGTATTTGAACACTTTAATGAATATAAAAGATATGTTGGATAAACTTAGGGTATAATAAGAGGGAACTAAATGGTAAGACTTAGGATATATAGTCTAAGTAAAGGAAACATACCAGTAATAAAAGTGGGTAAATATACTTGAGGGGGGAAAAATCAGTAACCTAAGAATGTATTTCCTTTTTTATCTATTGTAAACCATCTAAAAATCGTGTAAATTAATAATACATACATAATGTAGAGCTGGAGGGAAGGCTTATGTTTTATACAATAATGCTTTTGTTAAAAGTTGGATTATTCAGTCGTTCAACGGAAATAAAAGATAATAAAGCCCTTATATTTTCTGTAAGTTGTCTTATAACAGTATTTATATTTACCTTTATATATTTCAGTAGGAATAGAAGGAAAAATGGAATAGCATTCTTTTTCTACTTTTTAATGTCTACAGTAATTTTTGCAGATATTACATATTATCACTATTTTAATAGTCTACCCTCCATAACTATGTTGAAACAAGTGGGACAAGTAGAGGGTAGTATAAGATCTATTATTAACCCCATAAATATAATTACCATAATAGATCTACCTTTTATATACTTAAGGAATAGAATAATTAAAAGAAGAAAGAGGAATAAAGTAACTCACTATAATAAAGAAGCTCGTATAGGAGTACCATTAGGTATCCTAGCCACAATTATATTAGTCTTTATAATGATTAATTCATGGGGATTTATAAAAAATATAAAAAGCCAAGAATTATATACTTATCATTTTATGGATATTATAAATTATCTTAAGTCAAAGTGAGTCAGTAAAGACCGTCCCTGTTGACTCACTCTTCTAATACTTTGGACACTTGAATATATAATGTATATAGTATAAATTAATAGTAGTGGAATTAAATCTGTACTGGGGGACGAGAAATGCTTCTTATAATACTACTTTTAACTAAAATAGGAATATTTATATATTTAACAGAAATAGAACATAATAAATTTATAATATTTTTAATAAGTGGACTTATAACTTTATTTTTCTTTACATTAATTTATCTAAGCAATAGAAAGAAAAAGCAAACCTTAGCTTTTGCTTTTTATAATACAGTATCTGCTTTTATGTTTGCAGATGTACTCTATTATCATTTCTTTGATAGTTTACCTTCCATCACCATGTTAAAACAAATAAACCAAGTAGGGGCCGTAGGGGATAGTGTAAAAACTGTATTAAATCCATTGACAATATTTCTTTTAGGAGATGTACCTTTTCTATGTATTTATTCCAGGAAAAAGAAGGAAAAAATTAAAAAAGAAAGAAAAGTATACAATAAAAAACTTCGTATAGGCATACCATCTGGAACATTGGCTATTATAATAATTCTTTTTACAACAATTCATTCTCTTGGCTATGGAACAGTAATAGAAAAACAAGAGCTATATACTTATCATTTTTTAGATATTCTAAGAGTTTTTAAACCAGATAAAACTATAGCAGAAGAAAATATATATGATACTCTTCCTTTAAGGGGAAAGGACATAAAGGGACAAAGGAAGCACTATGGTATAGGAAAGGATAGAAATGTAATAGTTATTCAAATAGAATCCTTTCAAAATTTTCTTATAGACAACTTTTATGATGGACAAGAAATAACTCCAAATTTAAATAAGCTAATAAAAGATAAAGGTTCTATATATTTTGATAACTACTTTCAACTACTAGGTAGAGGGAATACTTCAGATGCAGAATTTGTAACACAAAACTCTTTATACCCTACTAGAAAGGATGGAAGTTATTTTCTATATGAAGACAATACTTTTCATGGGCTACCTTGGATTTTAAGGGATGAAGGCTATACTTCTTGGGCCTTCCATGGCTATGAACCAGATTTTTGGAATAGAAAAAATGCCTATCCAGCCCAGGGTTTTGAAAGATTTATATCAGAAGAAGATTATGACATAAATGAAGAAATAGGTTTTGGGCTAGTAGATAAAGAGTTCTTTAAACAATCTCTACCTCATATAAGGGAAATGGGAGAACCTTTTTATTCTTTCATGGTTACATTAACTAGCCATATTCCTTTTGAAATGCCAGAGAAATATAATGTATTAAAAATTAGAGATGAACATAAGGGAACAATGTTTAGTAATTACCTTCAATCAGTCCATTATACAGATAAAGCTATAGGAGAATTTATAGAAGAATTAAAAAAGGAAGGTATTTATGAAAACTCCGTTATAGCTTTATATGGAGATCATCATGGATTATCTCCTACAATTGAAGATAATCAAGAGGTTATGTCTGACTATTTAGGATTTGAATATGATTATCAAGATATGATGAATATACCTTTAATAATCCATGTACCAGGAGAAGATATAAATGAAACTATATCCACAGTAGGAAGTCAATTAGATTTTCTACCAACTATATTAAACATAATGGGATTGAAAAATGAAAAAAGCATTATGTTTGGAATAGATTTAATAAATTCTACAGATAGCTTAGTAGCCCAACAAAGTAATATGCTAAAAGGCTCATTCTTTGATAATGAGAAGCAATTTACTATGTCGAAAGATGGAATATTTGATAATAGTAGATGCCATAATTTGAAAACTAGAGAAGCTATAGATATAGAAGAATGTAGAGAAAGTTACGAAAAAGCAATAAAAGAAATAAATTTATCTGACTATATTCTTAAAAATAATTTAGTAAAAGAAATACTTAATGGCCCGGGAAATATAAAAATAAAAGAAGGAAAAGAAAAAATAAATACTAAAAATGTAGAATATGCAGCTATAACAAAGGATAATATAAAATATACCCTAGACGAAGCCTATGAAAAAGGCTTTAGAATGATTGAAGTTAATTTAGAATGGAATAAAGATAAAGAGATAGCGGAAGTTAAAAATTCTCAAATGACTATAGATGATTTAATTAATTGGTTAGAAGAGCATGAAGATACTTATATAACTACAACCACAATAGCAGATGAAATAAAAACTTTAGTATATATGAGAGAAAATCATCCAAAAATGAAAGATAGAATTATACCACAGATACACAATATGGAAAGTTATCCAGCAGCATTTACTAGAAATTTTGATAATATCCTATTGAATCCAATTTTTAAAGAATATACAGAGGAAGAAATATTAGACTTTACAAAGCGTAATGAATTATTAGGAGTAGTCATATCAGAGGACATGGCAGAAGGAGAACTACCAAAGAAACTAAAAGAGGAAGGGATTCTAACCTATGTCTACGATGTAAATAATAGGGACCATATGAAAGAATTGAAAAAGAAAAATGTATTTGGTGTATTTACAAAGAAAATAGTACCCTAAGAAATAGTACTAATCATAGAATAATAACAACTATATAAGATATTTATAAAAAATTTCAGTCACTTAAGACTATAACTTAGGGGCTGAAAATTTTTTGTACTTAAATTATGCTATGTTTAATAATTGTGATATAATGTTATAAGTTATAAAAGGATAATTGAATAGTATCGACCTATTTGCTATAATAGTTGAAATTAAAGGCCGAAATTGGTCAGGAGGATATGTATGGGAAATGCAAAAAAAGCAGCAAAGTCTGTTGGAATAATTATGTTTTTCACTCTTACAAGTAAGTTTTTAGGGTTTTTAAGAGAAATGCTTATTGCTTCAAAATTTGGTTCAGGAGATTTGACGGATGCCTATTTTATAGCCATGGATGCAACTACGATATTTATGGGGATGATAGGGACAGCTTTAAATACTACCCTTATACCTATACTTTCAGAAATAGAAGTTAAACAAGGAAAACAAGGAAAGGTAGATTATTTAAATAACATATTAAATGTTGTATTTTTTATGTCTATTGTTTTTATGATATTAGGATGGATATTTTCACCAGCAATAGTGAAAATATTTGCGAAAGGTTTCGAAGGAGAAAAGCTTCAATTAGCAATTAAATTACATAGAATAGGATTACCAATTGCTTTTTTCTCTGTTGCAGCATATATATTTACAGGATATTTGGAGAATAATGAAAGCTTTGGCATACCTGCAGCAAAAAGTTTTCCTTTTAATTTTATATATATAATATTTTTAATTTTTTTATCTCAAAAATATGGAATTGAAGGGCTAATGGTAGCTAGTGTTTTAGCAGCATTATCCCAAGTTATTATTCAAATTCCTACAGCTAGAAGATTAGGTTATAGATATGAATATGTCTTTGATTTAAAAGATAAGTATTTAGGGAAAGCACTGTTTTTAACAATACCAGTATTAATTGGTTCTACTATAAATGAAGTTAATACAATAATAGATAAAACTTTGGCATCAGATTTAGTGAAAGGAAGTATATCAGCCCTTTCTTATGCAAATAAGGTAAAAGGCATAGTTCTTGGAGTATTTGTACTGGCTATAGCAAAAGTAATATTTCCAATCCTTTCAAGAGAATCTAGTAAAGATAATAAAGAATCCTTAGTTAAGGTTATAAATTATGGTATAAATGTAATACTTATAATCACTGTACCGGCAACTGTAGGACTTATAGTTTTATCTGAGCCTTTTGTAAGAATATTTTTTCAAAGGGGAGCTTTTGATAGTAGGGCAACTTTAATGACCTCTCAAGCCCTTACATTTTACTCTTTGGGAATTGTTGGTGTTGCAATAAAGATTATGTTAAGTAGAGTATATTATTCCCTACAAGACACTAAAACTCCAATGGTAAATGGAATAATAGCTGTAATAATAAATGTGATAATGAACTTAATACTTATTGGGCCATTGAAGCATAAAGGTTTAGCTTTAGCCACGAGTATTTCTGCTATATTAACTTCTTTAGTATTTATTTATGGTTTGAAGAAGAGAATTAATGCTATAAAAATAAAAGACTATGCAATTTGTCTTATAAAGACAACAATAGCATCTATAATCATGGGGCTAGTTGTTTACTTCACTTATGGAGGATTGTCATCTTATATAGAAGGAAGGATTATACCAGAGGTATCCACCCTTACTTTTATAAGAGATATAATAGTACTTGCAATTCCAGTGGCAATTGGAGTAATAGTATATTTTGGATTTTGTTATTTATTTAAAGTGGAAGAAATAAATGTGCTTGTTGATAATGCAAAAAAGAGACTAAACAAAGATTAAAGATATTATATGGGTTAATACTTATAATATATAAAAGGAGATATAAAGATGCATTTTATGAAGAGAGTATTGGATTTTATATTAAGCTTAATAGTTCTTATTATCCTATTTCCAATATTTTTAATAATAGGTATTGCTATAAAAATTGATTCCAAGGGGCCTATATTTTTCAAGCAGAAAAGGCTAGGTAAAGATGGGAAAGTATTTTTAATATATAAATTTAGAACTATGGTTGATAATGCAGAAAAGATTGGTTCAGGTATATATACTAGCGAAACTGATTCAAGAATTACAAAAGTAGGAAGATTCTTAAGAAAGACAAGTTTAGATGAGATTCCACAACTTATAAATATATTAAAAGGTGAAATGAGTATCGTTGGTCCAAGACCACCAGTACCATATCATCCTCATAAATATGAAGACTACCCAGAAAGACAGAGAAAAAGGTTTACTGTTCTACCAGGAATTACGGGGTTTGCCCAAGTAAATGGCAGAAACAATCTGACTTGGGATGAGAGAATAGAATATGAT
>DATGTQ010000167.1 GCA_035301805.1 Tissierellales bacterium | reverse complement strand
ATAGATATTCCAAAAAAAGATTTGTTTAAGTTATCAGCCTTATCACAAATAAGTTTAAATAAAGATGGTTCATGTGGAGATATAGCGGCTAGCGTCTTTGGAGGATGGATTGGTTTTAAGACTTTTGATACAGACTGGGTTTTAAAAGAAAAGAAAAAATCTTCTATATCTAATATATTGAAAAAGGAATGGCCTGGACTTTGGATAGAATCTTTAATACCTCCGAAAGAATTAGAATTAGTTATAGGGTGGACAGGTGATCCTGCTAGTACTATAAATTTAGTTGAGAATGTAAAAAATGCAAAACAAAGTAAAAGAGATATCTACGAAAAATTCTTATTTGATAGTAAACAAACTGTTGAAGACCTGATTAAAGCTTTTAGGGAGAAAGATATTAAAAAAATTCAAGAATTAATTTCTATAAATGGAAAACTTTTGTCTACAATGGGAGAGAAATTAAATATTCAAATCGAAACATCTATATTAAAAGAATTATCAAATATTGCTACTAAATACAATGGATATGCTAAATCTTCTGGGGCAGGTGGAGGAGACTGTGGTATTGCTGTATTTAAAGGAGATTATGATATAGAAGGGCTAGAGAAAGAATGGAATGAGCAAAATATAGAATTATTACCTTTAGAAGTGTATAATAACAAAATATAAATTTTAATGATATAAAACCCCTAAATAAGAATTTTAAAATTCTTCTTTAGGGGTTTTATATGTACAATTATATTAAGTAGGAAAATATTATAGATAAAATATAATTTCCAATAGAATATATTAAAAATGATTTACCAGACCACATCATGCAGAAGACTTACCTGAAAGTGAAGATAATACTGTATGGACTATTAAAGTTAAAGATGATGCACAATGGACTGATGGAACAGAAATTACAGCTGAAAGCTTTGAATATTCTTGGAAAATGTTATTAGATCCAAAATTAGCTAATAGAAATGCTATGACTTTAATGGATGATATTAAAGTTAAAAATGCAGCTGAATATTATCAAGGAGAAGTTGAAGACTGGGAGGAAGTAGGAATTAAAGCATTAGACGATAATGTTATAGAAATTACTCTAGAAGATGAAATGCCAGAAATAGACATCCTAACTGCATTATCAAGTATATCTACAGCACCTGTACATGAGGAAATGTATGAGGATGGATTAAGTGAAGATGGTACTGAAACTTCTTATGCTACAACAATTGATGAAGTCCCATCATCAGGTAGATACACTTTAGTAGAATGGGTTAGAGATCAAAATAGAGTATATGAGAAAAATGAAGATGCTCCTCATGCTGAAATGTTTAAACCGGAAAAGATAGAAGAAAGAGTTGTTACTGAAGCTTCTACTAGAATACAATTGTTTGAAAGTGAAGAACTAGATGCAGCATCAGTTACTACTGAAATAGAACAATATGAAGATGATCCAAGAGTAGTATATCCATTAGGAAATACTGTATGGGGATTCTTTATAAATAGTGAATCAGATGATAATCCAATATTAAAAGATAAAAACTTTAGGCAGGCTTTGTTCTATGGTATAGATAGAACCAAAATAGCTAAAGGTGTATTTAATATTTATGAGGAAACACCTTGGTTTATATCATCAGTTCCAATGGTAGACTGGGAAGAAGGAGAAACTTATAAAGATACTGATCAAGCAAAAGAAATTAGACCAGAGGATAATGGATTTGATCCAGATAAAGCTGTAGAATTGTTTGAAAAGGCATATGAGGAAAATGGTAAAGAAAAAATAGAAGTAGAAATTATATATTTTGAAGCACAAGAGGATATGAAACGAATGGCAGAAGTAGCAGAAGAAGAATATGAAGAACTATTTGGCTCCGATAAATTAGATATAATTCTAAGAGCTATGGATCCCTCAACTGCTTATGATGAGTATGGTGCAGGAAACTTTGAATTGGGTATAGGGGCTTATTCCCAATCTGCATTTAATCCATGGGCTAGTATGAAAGTTTGGACAACAGACTTCCCTAACAAGAGTCATGCTTATGCAGATAAAGATTTTGATGAATTATATGAAAGAGTTACAACAGGTGACTTAAAGCTAAAAGAAGACGAAAGAATAGATGCTTTAGCTGAAATGGAAGAAATGTTAATTGACTATGTACCGCAAATACCAATATTTCAAAACAATAATGCAACTATCTACTCAGATAGAATTCATTTAATAACAGATGGAGAGTATATTTCAGGTGTAGGATTTGCTCTACCACAATCTGAAATAGATGGACTATAGTAATTAGTCTTAGGCCTAGTCTAATAGGCATAAAAAATGAGTGCTCAGATAGTTTGAGCACTCATTTTAAATTAAAATATAGTCAGTAGGGAGGAATTATATGCTAAGGTATACGACACAAAGAATAGTTGGAATAATTCTAATATTATTTATAACTATAAGTATCTCTTTTATAATATTAAGAATGATGCCAGGTAGTCCATTTCATGATCCTATGCTAATGCCAGAAATACAACAAATGATGGAAGATAAATATCATTTAAATGAACCTATGAGAGTACAATATGGACACTTTATCAAAGATGTACTTAAAGGTGATTTTGGTTCATCAATTAAATTACAACCAAATAGGCCAGTTTTTGATATAATTAAAGAAAAGGTACCAGTATCTCTTCAATTAAACATATTTTCTTTAATATTTACTATTCCTGTCGGGATGGCGTTTGGGATTTTAGCGGCACTAAAAAAGAATACTTGGATAGATACCCTTTTATCTTTGATGGTAATTTTATTTATATCAGTACCATCTTTTGTATTCGCTGCCTTATTACAATATTTTGTTGCATTTAAATGGGATTTACTTCCGATTTTATTATCAACAGAAGTTACATTAACTTGGACTAAATTTAGATCTATGATATTACCAATACTTTCATTATCATTTGGTGGTATTGCAACTATTACTAGATATGTTAGAGCAGAATTATCTGATGCTTTAAACTCAGAATATATGTTACTAGCTAAAACCAAAGGTTTATCACAAGTACATGCTACTATAAAACATGCAATTAGAAATTCTTTTATTCCATTAGCAAATGTTATCTTACCTATGTTTCTTGGAATCTTAGGAGGTTCCTTGGTAATTGAAAATATATTTGGTATACCAGGTGTAGGTCAAGTTATGGTACAAGCAATAAATGCTAGAGACCATCCATTGACTATAGGTGTTTTATTATTTTATTCAGCTATAAGTTTAAGTAGTATTTTAATAATTGACTTATCTTATGGAATAATAGATCCACGTATACGTATGGGAGGTGGCAAAAGTGATAATTAATGATATGGAAGATCTCAAAAAGTTAGATTTAGATATAAAAGAAGATAGTTTTGAACTAGTTCAAGTTGAAGAAACCTTGAAAGATGAAAAATTCAAAGGAGAACCTATAGGGTTTTTAAAAGATGCATGGATCAGATTTAAAGAAAGTAAACCAAGTATGATTTCAGCTATCATTATAGCAATAATAGTAATAATGTCTATTGTAGGGCCTATGATTAATCCATATACTTATAGGCAACAACATGTTGAATTATCTCTAATGCCACCAAGAATACCAGGTTTAGAAAAGATGGGAATTGCAGATGGTATTAAAGAGGTTAGAGCAGATAAAGCAAATTTAGAAGCTAGATATGGTGATTCTATAGTTGAAGTATTAGGAGAGGAAACAGTAACTCATCAAGGTAAAGAAACTACTATGGTAAAAGCCAAAGTAGATATGTATAAACATAAAGAAGCAAAAGATGCATATTTTTGGTTCGGTACAGATTCTATAGGTAGAGATATTTGGACTAGATTATGGAGAGGTACAAGGGTGTCACTATTTATAGGAGTTATGTCAGTGTTAATTAATCTAATAATTGGTGTAGTTTATGGTGCTATATCAGGTTATTTTGGTGGTTGGACTGACATGATAATGCAGAGAATATTAGAAATATTAACTGGAATTCCAGAATTAGTAGTTATAATACTTTTGATTATGTATATGGGGGAGGGAGTAGTACCATTTATAATTGCTCTAGTTATGACTGGTTGGATAGGTATGAGTCGTATGATAAGAGCACAGTTTTATAGATATAAAGGAATGGAATATGTTTTAGCTTCTAGAACTATGGGAGCAAAAGATAGAACCTTAATTTTCAGACATATATTGCCTAATGCTATAGGTCCAACAGTGACTCAAGCTACTTTAGCTATACCATCTGCTATATTTGCCGAATCTCAATTGTCATATTTAGGGCTAGGTCTTCAAGCACCAGAACCAAGTATTGGAGTACTATTATCTGAGGGGCAAAAAGTACTTTTAAATTATCCTCATTTAATATTTTTTCCAGCTATAATAATATCAGTATTAATGTTAGCTTTTAACTTATTTGGAAATGGTCTAAGAGATGCCTTTGATCCTACATTAAGAGGACAATAGAGAGGAGAGATTAATATGAATAGAGATAAAGTATTAGAAGTAAAAGATTTATATATAACTTTTAATACCTACTCTGGAAAAGTCCATGCGGTGAGAGGTGTAAATTTTGATTTATATAAAGGAGAAACTTTAGCAATAGTGGGAGAGTCTGGATCAGGTAAATCTGTTACTAATAGAGCTATAATGGGCATTTTAACTAAAAATGCTAATATTGAAGATGGTAGCATTATGTACGATGGTGATGATTTGACAGAATATAATGATAAAAGGTTTACAAAAATAAGAGGTTCAAAGATAGCTATGATCTTCCAAGATCCTATGTCATCCTTAGATCCTGTGATGAAAATAGGAAAACAAATATCAGATGCAGTTAGGGCTCATGATAAAAGTATAAGTAAAGCTGAAGCGAGAGAAAAATCTATAGAACTAATGAAATCTGTAGGTATACCAAAATCTGAAACGAGATATGATCAGTATCCATTTCAATTTTCAGGTGGAATGAGACAGAGAGTAGTAATCGCAATAGCTTTAGCTTGTGATCCAGAAGTTCTAATATGTGATGAGCCTACTACTGCATTAGATGTGACAATACAAGCTCAGATATTAGATTTAATAAAAGATATACAAGAAGAAGAAAACTTATCAGTTATATTTATTACACATGATTTAGGTGTAGTAGCAAATGTAGCAGACAGGGTAGCAGTTATGTATGCAGGAAAAATTGTTGAGACTGCAACAGTAGATGAAATGTTTTATGAAGCGGTACATCCTTACACTTGGAACTTATTAGCTTCTATGCCAGATTTAGAAACAGAAAGAGGAGAAGAATTACAAGCAATACCAGGAACTCCCCCTAATATGTTGTATCCACCAAAAGGTGATGCATTTGCACCAAGGAATCAATATGCAATGAAAATAGATTATGAGATAGAACCACCAACCTTTAGGGTAAGTCCAACTCATACAGCATCGACTTGGTTGTTACATCCAGATGCTCCTAAGGTAGAGCTACCATCATCTTTAGCTCGTAGAATTGAAAAACAATTATCTAAGGCTAAGGGGGTAGGGTCTAATGAATGATATAAAAGTAGAAAAAAGCCAAGAACCTATACTAAAAGTTAAAGATTTAAAACAACATTTTAGTACTGGACTTGGATTTAATAAAGAAGTAGTAAAAGCAGTAGATGGAGTTAGTTTTAATATTAATAAAGGTGAAACTTTTGGATTAGTAGGAGAGTCAGGCTGTGGAAAAACTACTATTGGAAGATCTATCATTAGACTATATACTCCAACGGATGGAGAAGTATATTTTAAAGATAAATTAATATCTGATAAATTAACTAGAAAAGAAAAAAAGGATATTACTAGAAATATGCAAATGATATTTCAAGATCCTATTGCATCTTTAAATCCTAGGATGACAGTGAAAGAGATTATAGGTGAAGGTTTAAAGATTAATAAATTATATAAAGATGAAGATCATATGATGGAATTAATATACGATATTTTAGAGACAGTAGGACTAACTAGTGAGCATGCTACTAGATATCCTCATGAATTTTCTGGAGGACAAAGACAGAGGATAGGTATAGCAAGAGCACTTATAACTAAACCAGATCTAATAATTGCAGATGAGCCAATATCAGCATTAGATGTTTCGATACAGGCCCAAGTTTTAAATCTATTAAATAAATTAAAAAAAGAATTAGGTTTGACAGTAATGTTTATAGCTCATGATTTATCTGTAGTAAAATACTTTTCAGATAAAATAGCAGTTATGTATTATGGAAAGATAATGGAGATAGCAGATGCGGATGATCTTTATAATCATCCAATTCATCCATATACCCAATCATTATTATCAGCAATACCATTAGCAGATCCTCATTTTGAAAGAGATAGAAAAAGAATATATTATGAACCAGAGTTACATGATTACAGTAGTGAGAAACCAGATTTAGTAGAAATAAGACCAAATCACTTTGTTTATGCTTCACCTTCGGAAGCAGAAATATACAGTGTGAAACATGGTATAAAACAAAAAATAGAATAGAAAAAGGCGAAGAGTTAACTCTTCGCCTTTTGAAATTTAAAATAATTATTTTAACATTGATTTAACAAACCATATTTTCAAGCTATAGTATGCAACATAATCTTCAAACATAGCTACAGTTTCAAAATCTCCCTCTTCGTCTGCAGCATTTCTAATATCAGTTGCTAACTCTCTCATAGATTCTAAATCTTCTTTAACTATTTCTAAAGCATTTTCTCTAGAAAATTTTTCTGGCTCTATT
>DATGTQ010000166.1 GCA_035301805.1 Tissierellales bacterium | reverse complement strand
GGGAAAGTTGTATCGGTAACTTTTAAAGGAGTTCATTATGAAATATTAGTAGAAAGTGATAATTTCATATGGAAAATTCATAGTACTAATATGGCTTCAATAAATACTTTAGTTGGTCTTACAGTAATTCCAGAAAATATTCATATTATGAAGAAGGTGAATTAAATGAAATTAAAAAGGATTGCTTATCCCTATGTAGTTTGGATGATAATTTTTATAGTAATACCTTTATTATTAATTTTATTGTTTGCTTTTACTAAGGGAGAAACTTTAGAATTAAAAAATTTGAGATTTACCTTAGATAATTTTGAAAGATTTATGAATCCTATATATTTAAAGGTTCTAGGTAAGTCCATAACATTAGCTCTTAAATCGACAGTTATCTGTTTTTTACTTGGTTATCCTATAGCTATGATAATTTCTAGGGAACCTATGAAAAAAAGAAATGCAATGATTCTTTTATTTGTTGTTCCTATGTGGATGAATTTTTTACTTAGAACCTATGCGTGGACGACTCTTCTTGGAAGAAATGGAATTATTAATAGTATTATCAAAGCTTTAGGCTTTGAACCTTTAAAGTTAATTTATACTGATAGTGCAATATTATTGGGAATGGTATATAACTTTTTACCTTTTATGGTATTACCTATTTATACAATATTAATTAAAATTGATAAAAATTTAATAGAAGCTGCCGAAGATTTAGGAGCAGGTAAATTAGAAGTGTTCTCTAGGGTAATTTTTCCTTTAAGTATACCAGGGGTAGTATCTGGTTTTACTATGGTCTTTATGCCAGCAGTAAGCACTTTTATAATATCTAGTCTTTTAGGTGGCGGAAAATATATGCTTATTGGGAATTTAATTGAGCAACAATTTTTATGGTCAGGGGATTGGCATTTTGGTTCTGCTATATCTATAATAATGATGATTTTTATATTAATATCTATGGCAATTACTACTAGATTTGATAATGATAAGGAAGGAGGAGCTTATGGTAAATAAATTTATAAAGAAATTTTATACTTTTTTAATTTTTTTATTTTTATATGCACCAATAATAGTTCTTATGGCATTTTCCTTTAATGATTCTAAATCTAGAGGAACATGGACTGGTTTTACATTTAAATGGTATTTAGAACTATTTAAGAATGAAGAAGTTTTAATGGCATTATATTATACTTTATTAATTGCTATATTATCTTCTATTATTGCAACTATTATAGGAACTATTGCGGCAATAGGTATTTATGATATGAAATTATTAGGTAGAAAGATAGTATTAAATTTAAATTATTTACCAGTATTAAATCCTGATATAGTTACTGCCGTTGCTTTAATGACTTTATTTAGATTTGCAAATATAGAATTTGGTTTTACTACTATGCTTTTAGCTCATATAACCTTTAATATACCTTATGTAATATTATCTATTCTACCAAAGTTAAAGCAATTAAATAAACATTTAGCAGAGGCAGCTATGGATTTAGGAGCTACACCTTTCTATGCATTAAGGAAGGTAGTAATACCTCAAATTATGCCAGGAATAGTTACAGGAGCTTTAATTGCTTTTACCCTTTCTATTGATGATTTTGTTATAAGTTTTTTCACCACAGGGTCTGATGTAACGAATTTAAGCATAACAATATATTCAATGGCGAGAAGGGGTATAAACCCTGTTATAAATGCATTGTCAACTTTGATGTTTTTAAGTGTTTTAATACTTTTGATCCTTATAAATAAAAGGACAGATAAAAACTTAGGGCATAGAGGTGACATAATATGAAAAAATTTATAAAAAGAATTATAGTATTTTTTATGCTTGTATTGATGCTTAGTTTGCTTACAGGCTGTAAGAACAATGAAAAAACTATCAATATATACAATTGGGGAGATTATATTGATCCTACTGTAATAGAAGATTTTGAAAAAGAATATGGTATAAAAGTAAATTATAGTACCTTTGCTACTAATGAAGATATGTATGTAAAATTAAAATCGGGAGGCTCAAATTATGATATTGTTTTTCCTTCTGACTATATGATTGAAAGGTTGATAAGGGAGGATATGCTTTGTAAATTAGATAAAAGTAATATTCCCAATCTTAAATATATAGATGAACGATTTATTAATTTGTCTTTTGATCCAAGAGGTGAATATTCTGTACCTTATATGTGGGGAACAGTAGGTATAGTTTATAATGAAAAAATGGTAAAGAAGAAAGTAGATAGTTGGGATATTCTATGGGATAAGAAGTACAAGGATAATATAATTATGTTAGATAGTCAAAGAGATACTATTGCTGTAGCCCTTAAAAAATTAGGCTACTCTATGAATAGTAGAGATGTTAAAGAGTTAGAGGAAGCTAAAGAAGAGTTAATAAAACAAAAACCATTAATCTATACCTACGTTGTAGATGAAGTAAAAGATTTAATGGTAGCAGAAGAAGCGGCTTTAGCCGTTGTATGGTCTGGTGATGCTACAGCTATTATTAGAGAAAATTCTAATTTAAAATATGTAATTCCTAAGGAAGGTTCAAATATATGGTTTGATAATATAGTAATACCTAAAACATCTAAAAATAAAAAGGAAACAGAATTATTTATAAACTTTCTATGTAGACCAGATATTGCTGTAAGAAATACAGATTATATTGGATACTCAACTGTAAATAAGGAGGCTATAAAAGATTTACCTGAAGATATTCAAAATAGTAAAGTTGCTTATCCAAGGGATGAAGAAATAAAAAAATGTGAAATATTTAAAGACCCATTAGATTTTATATCTCAATATGATGCTATATGGACAGAAATAAAGGCTCAGTATTAAGAACACTCTTTTTAAAGAGTGTTCTTAACATTAGGGTAGTATTATGATAGAATGTAGATATGATGGAACAAAGGAGTGAAAATATGGTCAGAAAAAAGGTTGATTATCTAATTATAGGTAATGGAATTTCTGGATTGTCTGCAGCTAACGAGATACGAAAAAACGATGAAAAGGGTAATATTACTATAGTTTCAAAGGAACACTATCTTACCTATTATAGAGTGAAATTAACGGAATACATATGTAAAGATTTTAAAGAAGAGGATCTTTTAGTTAATAAAAAAGATTGGTACAAGGAAAAGAATATTAATGTAATATTAGGTAAAATTGTAGAGGAAGTTGATTTTAATAACAATTTAATAAAATTAGATGATGGAGTATTAATAGAATACAAAAAACTTTTATTATCAACAGGCAGTAGACCTTTTGTTCCCCCAATAGCAGGTAAATTTAAAAAAGGTGTATTTGCTTTAAGGAGTATAAAAGATTTAAAGGATATTCAGGAATATCTTTTAAACTGTAAAAATATAACAATTATAGGTGGAGGACTTTTAGGTCTGGAAGCAGCCTGGGCCGTTAAGCAATTAAATAAGGAAGTGAATATTGTAGAATTTGCGCCATATCTACTGCCCAAACAATTAGATGAAGAATTATCGAAAAGATTATCAAAGAAATTAGAAAAATTAGGTTTTAATATATATTTAAATTCTGCTGCAGAAGAAATTTTAGGGAAAAGCAAAGTGTCTGGGCTAAAAGTTTCAGGAGGTAGAACTTTTGAAACGGATAGTATTTTGATTTCTTCTGGTATAAGGCCTAATTTGGATTTAGTAAGAGATACAGAATTAGAATTTAATAAAGGAATAATAGTGGATAAATATTTAAGAACAAATATGTCTAATGTATACGCAGCTGGTGATGTAGTAGAGGTAGATAGTACTGTTCTGGGACTTTGGACAGTGGGAAATGAACAAGGAAAAATAGCTGGATTAAACATGGCAGGAGAGACAAAAGAATATACTTTATCAGAACCTTATACTAGATTGGAAATTGGAGATATAAAATTATTTTCAATGGGAGACATAAATGAATTTGATAAAATATACGAATATAAGAAAGGTGAGGAAATTCATCATAAATTATTTACAACCAATGGGAAAATAACTGGTGGAATATTGTTTGGAGATATTAAAGATATGTTTAAATTAAGGGAGGCTATTTTAGTTGGAAATCATATAGAAAATTTTGAACTAAGTTAGTAGGGATCCCTACTAACTTAGTTTTATTTATGGGTATGTAGATTTAAATATAGAAAAAGTTCAAATACTTCCCTTTCATAAAATAGGATAATATAAATGAAGGGAATTAGGTTATGATTATGACCTAGATGATATTAAAGCTCCAGATGAAAAATTAATAAATGATATAAAGAATATTTTTCAACAACATAAACTAATTGTCGAATAACCTAGATTTCCTAGGTTATTTTTTGTGTTTTACAAAGGTAATTGCCTAATAGCGAAAAAAAGGTTAAAATATTATATAGTGGATAATTAGCACTAAATATCAATAAATAATTGTAATATATTATTGGGTAAATAAGAAAGGGAGAAAACTATGAATAAAAAATCAAAGTTATTTAAACAAAGATTGGAAAAGTCTATATCCATTGTAGAAACAATTTTAGCATGTATAATATTAATAGCAGTTGTATTAAGCGCAAAGGACTTATTAAGTTTAATTTATGATATAATTTCCACTAATGCAACAGAGTCCTATGATGTTTTGCAGGGGTTTTTTTCTCACGTACTTATAATGATAATAGGTTTAGAGTTAGCTATTACATTATTAACCCATACTACAGAGAGTATATTAGAGTTAATGCTTTATGCTATATCTAGGAAAATGCTTATTAGTAGTACTAGTATATTAGATATTCTTTTAGGAACCATTTCTTTAGGTATATTATTTGCTATTGATAGGTTTTTGATTGTTAATAAGGAAGAATAACTAAAATGGAAAGTTATTAGGTAATTATATTTTTAGTATGCTATTTATATTAACTATTAATTATTGAAAGGGGAAAATTATATGAAATATATAGTAAATGAATCAAATGATCCACGTTATAATTTAGCACTAGAGGAATATACTTTTAAGCATCTTGATAAGGATGAAGATTATGTACTTCTATGGATTAATGGACCTTCTATAATTATAGGTAAAAATCAAAATACTATTGAAGAAATAAATATGAATTATGTAAAAGAAAATAATATTAATGTAGTAAGAAGAATAACAGGCGGTGGAGCAGTATATCATGATTTAGGGAATCTAAACTTTTCAATTATAACTAAATCTGATAATTTAGCTAGGATTGATTTTAAAAAATACAATGAATCAATTATTAAAGCTTTAAATAAATTTGGAATTAAAGGGGAATTTTCGGGGAGAAATGATATAACAATAGAAGGTAAAAAGTTCTCTGGTATAGCCCAAAGTTTACGAAAAGGTAGAGTTTTAAATCATGGTACTCTTTTATTTAACTCAGAATTAGATGTATTGTCAAGAGCGCTGAAAGTAAAAAAAGAAAAATATGAGTCGAAGGGTATAAAATCAGTGAAAAGTAGAGTTACAAATATTAAACCTCATTTAAAAGAAGATATTGATATTTTAACTTTCAGAGATACTCTTCTTAAGTATATATTTGAAATGGAAAATCAACCAATAGAAATATATGAACTAACGGATAAAGAGGAGAAAGATATTCAAAACCTAGTAGATGAAAAGTATGGAACTTGGGAATGGAATTTTGGAGAATCCCCTGATTTTAATTATAAAAACTATAAAAGATTTTCAGCAGGAAGTATAGAAGTACGTTTAGATGTATCCAACGGAAAAATAAAAGAATGTAAAATATATGGAGATTTCTTTGGGTCTGAAAATGTAGAGGAATTAGAAGAAATATTAATTGGTTTAAGATATGATATTGGTGATATTGAAGAAGCCTTAGAGGGCATTGAAATATATAAATATTTTGGTAATATTTCAAAAGAAGATTTCTTATCTTGTCTATTTTAAACTAAATTGTACAGCCCCTATATATAGAGGATTTTGTATATAGGGGCAATATATTTTATATGATATTTATTTATGTATTACTATTAACCAAGATTTTTTTATATTTTCAAAAACTAAGTAGTTATTTTCTTTAATTAAAAACTTATTTAAAAAGTTCTCTATTATTTGAATCTCATCAAAATTCTCAATACTAAACTTATCAATAAAAAATTCCATTCCCTCATTAAAACTATGGAAATACTGGGAAAACTCATACTCAATTTCTTTACATTTATATTTATATCCTAAACTATCTAATATACTTAATGTGCTAGATAAAGTATTTTTGCGAGTTTTCTTCCTACGAGGAGATTTATTAAGCATTTTGTATAAAATATCTGATTTAAAATTACTTTGCTGATTTTCGAAGGAAGATATTATAAAACTATATTCCCTAACTAGACTATGCATTTTTTTTATACCTTCTTTAGATTTAGTACCACCTCCACTAAAAGCAGATATAGCTATATCGTGCTTTGAAGGATTGCTTCTATGAAAAGGTGAAATTATACAATTAAAATTATTTAGATTATGTAACTTAGCTCTATTAGTTAAAGAGTTTATCATATTAAGAGAAGGGTCAACAGCCGTTATATATGCTCCCTCTTTCATAAAAGGTATAGCAAAAGCTCCAGTTCCTGCACCAATATCTAAAACAGTTTTATCTTTTAAATTTCCAGTATGTTTTTTTATTTCCTTAATAAAAGAATCGGGATAGTGAGAATGAGGATGATCTAAAGCTTTATTATACCAGTTGATTCTTTTAGGAGTCCATTGAAAACTAGTTTCTTTTTTAAAAGGGATATTAAAAGATTTTAATATGTCTAGGATATTTTTAATAACAAAATCTCTATTCTCCTTTGTAATTTCTACTATAATTACATCGTTTCTAGCTCTAATATTATTTAGAAAATTACAGTTAAAATCTTTTAAAACTCCAAGTACTATTTTATTACTGTCTAGCAATTCGTATACTTTAGATGTAAATTTATCTATATTATTTTCCATAAAACCTAATTCATCTAATACTATAGCATCCCTATCTTTAAGGCTTTTATCAAGAATAGAAACCATTCCAGAGCTAAAAGATTCTTTATAAATATCCTTTGAGCCATTCTTTTTATTTATCTTTCCTATAGTATATTCTTCTACACCGTCGTATAAAGATTTAACAGTAAAAGTTCGTATATTATCTTCGTCAACTTTTTCGGTAATATAACCTCCTCGTATAATAAAGTCATAGTTTAAAAACTATATTTTCTTTTCTATCTCACACTTCTTGTGAGATAATAATTGTACAGATAGAGGTCGTAGTTAACCTCCTTGAAGCGTTGTCTTCCTTATTTAGGGTTACG
>DATGTQ010000165.1 GCA_035301805.1 Tissierellales bacterium | reverse complement strand
CCATATTAAACATAGCATCTTGAACATGACCTTTCATTATATTACCTTTCATATCCATAATTGCATCTATTCCCACTGTATGGGCATCCGTTCCAGTACAGGCTCCTACTATTACTACTTCCCTTTTTATATTCTCTTTTATATACTCTTCTACTTCCTCTTTAGACATTACTATTCCTTCTACTTTTGGAACTTGAATTTTTGTATAATCTACTGTATGAGTACATTTACCATATACTACAAAATAGGTATATCCTACTCCTAAATCATTATAATAGGTAACATTTGGTTCTTCCAACCCCATTTCCATTGCCAATCTTCTAGCCGCTTCTTTAGCCTCGTCACCGTAGGTTACTGGAAGAGTGAAACTTAGCTGTACCATTCCATCATTTAATGTATCACCATAAGGTTTTACCTTAGTTAAATCTACTTCCTCAACATACTTCATGAATTTCACCTCCAACCATTAAATCTATAAATGGGTTAAAGTATCCTGAATCTTTTTTAGCTACTCCATCTAATCCTTTTCCACCAGTTCTAGACCTTTTTACCCCACCGAATTTACCTTGCTCTATAGTAGAAAATAAACCTTCCTCACTTATTTGATTTAATAATTCCTCTGCCTTTTCTAATACTACTTTTGCTCTAGTCTCAATTATTCCACTATCTTTAAAGGTAATTTCATTACCTAAATCCTTTGCATTATTAAATATATATTGTGCATTTTCTATAGCTAAATATCTGTCTTGTAAATGGGGTGTATGTATAGCTTCCGTCGGCATTCCTAATAGCTGAATTTCCTGATTAGTCATTATAGATACCATATTAAACATAGCATCTTGAACATGACCTTTCATTATATTACCTGTCATATACTTTGTAGGGGGCATATATTTTAGTGGTGCCTTCGGGAATATTTCTCTAGCCATTTGAGCCTGAGCCAATTCATATAAAAAGCCATTCTCTACAGATGGATCTATTTCAAAAGCATGCCCCAATCCCATTTGTTCTTCTGGTAATCCAGCTTTTACAGCAAATTGTTCATTTATGAATTGAGAAGCGAGTACGGTATGAGCAGCTTCTATTGCATCATCAGTAGTTAAGTAATTATCTTCTCCCGTATTTATAACAATTCCAGCATAGCTATTTATAACTCTAGAAAAATATTGATCTACAAGGGTTCTTTGCATATTAATGTCTCTGAACAAGATACCATATAATGCATCATTTAACATCATATCTAACCTTTCAAAAGCTCCCATAGCAGCTATCTCTGGCATACACAATCCTGAACAATAATTACATAATTTAATATACCTACCTACTTCCTCCCCTACTTCATCTAAAGCCTTTCTCATAACATGGAAATTTTCTTGAGTTGCATAGGTGCCGCCAAAACCTTCTGTGGTAGCACCATAGGGAACATAGTCTAACAAACTTTGTCCTGTAGTCCTTATTACAGCAATAACATCTGCCCCCTGTCTTGCTGCAGCTTGAGCTTGAACAATATCTTCATAAATATTTCCTGTCGCCACTATTACATATAAATAAGGTGTATTACCATCACCTAAATTATCTATATATTCATCTCTTTTTTCTCTATTCCTCTTTATTTTCTCTACAGACTTCTCTGCTATAGAATATATAACATCCCTTATTTCATCTTCATTAACTGTAGGAAGTCTTGTAATATCTAATTCACCAGTAGCTATTTTTTCACCAATAGTCTGAGGATCATATTCAGTTTGAATTATAGCATTACCAATCCAATAGGCAGCCCCTCTTTCTAGACCTCCCCCTTCCTTTATATTATCTACAACAACATTAGGAATAGGCCTTTTTATTTCATCTACTCCATCTACACCTAAAAGCCTTACCACAGTTCTTTCTGTAGATGTAGTAGTATGCTCATCAATAAATTCTTGTATATCTTCTGCAATTATTCTAGCTGCATTTCTTGAACTGTCTATCATTTTTGGATCTAAATTCAATTTACTTTCCAATGTAAATCAGCCCCTTTACTAAATAATTCAAAAAATAAGTCTTAATTATTCCAACTTTTAATTTTTTCAATCTTTAACTCCTAAAATCTTTAACTCACTCAACCTTTGATTCTCTTAAACTTCATATATTTTTATACATAAAATCCCCATATGCAATTTAAAATATCTTGACACATATTTCATCATAAACATTGAATATCTTCGACATATGTTTCCATAGGAATTTAATATTCCTAACATGTCCTTCCAAGGGTAAGATTGACTTTAAATGCATATTAAAAGAAGCATTTTATAAGAAGTAAAAAAATTTCAATTATCTTCTCTATAAAAACTTTTACAATATTTCTTCTGCTAGAACTATAATTTCCTCTTTTAAACCCATAAGTCTGGCAATATTTAAGGCATCTTTGGGAACTTCCCTTTTATCTTCCACTTCCATTAGCCCATAATCCATATATCTATTTATTAAATCTAATTTATCTATTTCTTGCCTTTCCAACTCTTTTTCCAATTCAAAAAAGTTGATTTTAGAAAGTCCTTTCACTTGTAAATGGGTAACTCCTTCCATATTAGCAATATTGTCATAATGGGTAGTAATTAAAGTTATACAGTCTCTTACCTTTAGATATTTAACAATGGCTCTTGATATAGCATAGCCTTCTTTTGGATTAGTTCCTCTTGCTAATTCATCTATTAATATAAGTCCTTTGTCTTTAGACTTTTCCAAAGCTTCTTGTATCAGCTTTACTTCTCCTCCAAAAGTACTAAGACCTTTATCTAAGTTTTGTATATCCCCAATAGATGTACATATGAAATAATTAAGTCCTAATTCCATTTCCTCTGCAGGGACAAATAAGCCGTATTGAGCCATGGCTGTTAAAAGCCCCACTAATTTCAAACTAACTGTCTTGCCACCCATATTAGCTCCCGTAATACAAGTTACTCCTTCTTTTAATTTTATAGTAATAGGCATAAAATTAAGTTTCTTTTCTTTAAGAACAGCTTCTACTTTAGGATGTCTTCCTTCTTTTATGTATAAAGAATGTTCCTCTAGTATTTTTGGCTTAGTTCCTTTATGTTTTAAAGCTAATTTAGCCTTTCCCAGAATAAAATCTATTTTCCCAATGCTAGCCATATTTTTATATAATCTCTTTTTTTCTTTTCCTATTTCATCGCTTAATATTTTTCTTATTTTATACTCTTCTTTTTCTTCTATCTCTTTTAGCAAATCCAATTTACTTTCCAAAGCAATTATATTATCAGTAGGCTTAAGACAATATTTTACATGCATATAGGTTTCCGAAAGATAAGTTAAATAAGGGCAATTTTCTAACTTTTTTACTAGTTTTTCCTCTCCCTTTGAGACTAAAACACTGCCATCAGGACTAATGTTTAGTTTTAATTCTTTCTTTACTTTATTTTTTAAAATCTCACTTTCCCTTTTAATTTTCCTAGTAATATTCCTTTTATCTTCCCTAATTCTTTTCAATTCTTCTGAATAACTATCATAAATATAAAACGTTGATATTTCTGTCCCTTCTGGATCTAATAAAATTTCTAATTCAGGTATAGGCTCTACCTCCATATCTTCCCAAAGTTCTACATTATATTTATCTAGAATTTTCTCTAGATCCCTTAATAGAAACAAAAAGGCTTTAACCTCAAATAATTCTATTTCCAATAATACTATTCCTTCTGCACTCCTTTTAACAGTACTTCTTAAATCTTTTATATGGGCAAATAAGCTTTCTATTCCCCGGGAAAAATGTCTATCCATGGCATAATCTATAAATAATTCTACCTTTTTCAGCTCCCTTTTTAATTTCTCTTCATTTCCTGGGAAAAAAGGTTTTATTTTGTCTTTATATATTTTCCCATAGGGAGTATGTACTTTTATTTCATTTAATATATAATGAATCTCTAAACTTTTCCCACTTTCTTTATTAAGGAAAACCATATTATATACCTCCTAGTAACAAATCGTATACTGGAAGATCTTTTATATAAGTCCTCATCTGAGTTAAAAACTTTTCTGGCTCAAAAAAATAACCTTCGGGTGCATAAGGATTTATTGTTAAAGCTATAAGATTTAAGTCATTTAATACTTCTACCTCTATTCCCTGCTTCTGAAATTTAAGCCAATCCTTTGGTTTAATAAAAATTTTTGTGCCGTCCTCTACAATTATTTTTACACTTTTATATTTCTTCGATGTTTGAATAATATCCTCTACTGTTTTCTTTACTAAAGAACCGGGAAGTACTATGTATTTTGTATTCTCTTCTATATTCTCCCCTATAATATTTCCACAATTTAATGCAGTCTTTACTTTCAGCTCATTAACTTTATACCTCTCATCTATTTCATATAAGTTATCCATGTTTTTTGTACTGTCTATAATCGCTACTTTCCCTTCTCTTATTAGTTTATTTGTTAACAATCTAACTTCCTTATCTTCTACTTTAGATAATTTAAATAAATTTACTAAATGTAGAGTTTCTTCTATTACTTTATTTATATCTCTACTGAGAACTGCTCCTGTAGAAACAATAGTGCTTTCTGAAATAGAAGGAGCGGCCGAAGACTTTCTGTCTATAGCTCCATCAATTATTACAAATTCTGCCCCTAATTGTAACATTCTTTCTGAGACCTTTTTTATTTCTGAAGATCTTTGAGGTCCTGCTATTTGAATATACCCCTTATCTTTTACTCGCCCAATAACTATAAAACCTAGGGGTGTTCTATAATCTGTTACTTCTAATATTTCAACTTTTGCATCTCCCATAGGAAGTAAATCTGTAGTGGTCGCAACTAAAGTTCCTTTTTCTACAAATATTTTGGGCTTTTCCGTTTCCGTCACTAAATCTAAAGGTTCCCCATCTCTTCCTGTAGAAGTTACTCCAATAGTTATATTTTTGTTTATAGCCTCTTCAATAAGAAAGTTTAAAGTAACAGTCTTTCCGCTATTTTTAGCCATCCCAACTATAGATATAGTTTTGTATTTTCCATAAATAAGCTCCAATAACGCCATTTGAACACCCCTTTTTATTACACTTACTTCCTATTTTATTGTCTATATATATCTTTAAATACCTTTACTTTCTGCTTTTACCCTAGTTGTTTTTCATTCCTTCCTATTCTTTCTATCTAAATCCTTTGGTTCTAATGCCCTTACTTCAGAACCTTCAAGAATTCCCGCTACTCCTGTTGAGTTAAAGTCTTCTTCACTAAATTCCTCTATATATTGGGGTTCTGTGTAAGTAGTAATGACTCCTTCATAATTTCTTAATACTACTTTAGTTGGTGACATACTAATTAAATAATTAGGCATTACAGGTATTTTGCCTCCACCGCCTGGTGCATCTACTACAAATGTTGGCACTGCATAACCAGATGTATGGCCTCTTAAAGATTCCATTATTTCTAAACCTTTAGATACTTTAGTTCTAAAATGTTCTATACCCATAGATAAATCACATTGATATATATAATAAGGTCTAATTCTCATTTTCACTAAACTATGAACTAAATCTTTCATTATTTTGGGACTATCATTGACCCCTCTTAATAATACCGATTGATTACCCAAAGGTATTCCTGCATCTGCCATTTTCCTTGCTGCTTCTTCTGTTTCTTTAGTTAATTCTTTTGGATGATTAAAATGCATATTTAACCAAATTGGATGGTATTTCTTAAGCATATTTACTAAATCATCAGTAATTCTCATTGGCATAACTACCGGTGTACGAGAACCTATTCTTATTATTTCTACATGAGGAATTTTCCTTAATTCTTTTATTATATACTCTAATTTTTCATCAGAAATTAATAATGCATCTCCTCCTGACAATAGTACATCTCGCACTTCTTTGGTATTTTTTATATATTCTATTCCCTTTTCTATTTTATCCATTGGTACTCCCGCATCTTGTTGACCTGCAAATCTTCTTCTAGTACAATGTCTACAATACATAGAACACTGATCGGTTATTAAAAATAGTACTCTATCAGGGTATCTATGAGTAATTCCTGGCACTGGTGAATCTTCATCTTCACTTAGTGGATCTTCCATATCTGCTACAGATTCATAGGTTTCCATAATAGTAGGTATTGCCTGCATCCTAATAGGACAATTTGGATCATCAGGATCCATTAGTGATGCATAATAAGGAGTAATTCCCATTCTAAATTTTTCTAGAACTTCTCCCATTTCTTTTTCTTCTTTTTCAGTAATATTTATTATCTTCTTTAAAGTCTCTACATCAGTAATTCTATTTCTAACTTGCCATTTCCAATCCGTCCATTCTTTTTCATCTACATCTTTCCATAAGTCGATATCCTTGTAAGACCTCATTATTAGTCCTCCTTTTTACTTTTTTCGGTCTTAAGCATATAATTTCTCAAATATATTTCTTAGCTCTTTACTTTCTCTTATTATTTGTAAAGATATATCTGCATGACCATTAGTATATCCATTGCCAATAATCATATTTACATCTTTTCCTACTCCCTCTGCTCCCAATGCTGCCTTTGTAAAACTAGTAGCCATACTAAAGAAATAAACTATTCCCTCATCTTTTGTGCATAATATACTAGACATTTCTGTATCTTGAATATTTACATTATTAATAGTTACATCGGCTAACTCACCACCAGTAACTTCTTTTAATTTATTCATCATTCCTACTGCATTGGTAGCATTTGCTTTAATATAATAATCCGCTAAGCCTACCTTTTTAACCCTCTCTATAGTCTTATCTCTAGAACCTACACATATAACTTTTCCCGTAACTCCTGCTCTTTTCTTTGCCTCATATAAACAAAGCATTCCTGATTTTCCTGTTCCACCTATTACTAATACTGTATCTCCTGGTTTAACTAACTTTGCTGTTTGAGCTGGTGCTCCCGCTACATCTAGTACAGACAATGCTAGATTTTCTGGTAAATCATTAGGAATTTTAGCATATATTCCACTTTCAAACAATATAGCTTTTCCTTTTATATCTACTTGGTCTACATCGGGTCTAATTTCTAATATTTCATCTATTACTAATGGTGTTAATGATAAAGATACTAAAGTAGCTATTTTATCACCGACCTTTAAATCTATTTTCCCCTTTAAATCTGCCCCTATTTCTGCTATAGTTCCTATAAGCATTCCTCCAGAACCTGTTACCGGATTTTGATGTTTACCTCTATCTTTCACGATTCCTTTCATTATTTTTTCTATTTCTTCTAGGTTACCCGCAGATTGTTCCTTAATTTGTGTAAAACTTGCCGAGTCTACATTTAATGTTTGAACATCAATAAGTATTTCATTACTATATAACTTCATATCGTTATCAATTTTTAATGCTGGTTGAGGTAAAACACCTTCTGGTTCAATAACTCTATGAGTTCCGTAAGGACATCCTTTTTTCATTATGTAATCCCCCTTTTAAGATTTTGATATTTTTTTGTCAATACTTCTACTACATTCTGTTCCCAATATATAATGTAATGCAAAAATTGTGCCATTTCTCAAATCTCTATGTATTATACATCATAAAAAAAGCAAAAGGCTATTTCCACCGAATAATCCTAAGTTCCCTTCAGCAGTCAATCTATGTATTGTAGCATCTTTTAAACCTAGGCTTGCAAATATGATAAAATAATATCATGAAAGTTCTTTGGTAATTGGGTATATAGGGTTACATAGAGAAATTACAAAGGTCCTAAAAATGCGATAACCAAGCGATGGACTTATCCCTTCTATGTGTAAAATATCCAAGATACAAAAGAAACCGATAATGTCGGAAGCTAGGACAGGTACTGCCCAAAATCAAACCTGTCGGGAATGCATAAGACCTAGTATTAGACTTGTTCTAAGAAACAGGAAACCACCACTTCTATAAGTGGTGATAGTTCACTCTGAGTTTATGATAAGTTACCAAAACCCTACTACTATTTTTATTTTCTAGGAAAGTACCTACCTAAAAAATAAAAAAGCATAGACTGATTGCCTAATTTTCGGCAGCTAATCCATGCTTTTTCATTTTATATTGGAGAGTTTGACGAGGAATTTTCAAAGATTTAGCTGTATGAGTAATATTATAATCATTCATTTTTAAGGATTTGAGAATAAGTTTCTCTTCTATCTGATCTAAAGTTTCCATTAAAGATATATCTTCTGATAAATCAATACCTTCTTTATAATCTTTAAATTTTCTGGGTAAATGTTTTAATTCTATTACATCTACATCATAAATACTCATTATTCCTTCTAATAGATGTTCTAATTCCCTTACATTTCCCTTCCAAGAGTAAGATAAAAATAATTCTTTTACTTCATTAGATAGATCTTTCACAGATCTATTCATTTTCTTGTTAAACTTATCAATAAAAAATTTAGTTAATATAGTTATATCTTCTTTTCTTTCTCTTAAAGGTGGAATTTCTAGACTTATAACATTTAATCTATAATATAAGTCTTCTCGTAATTGATTCTTTTTAACTGCTTCCTCTGGTCTAATATTAGTTGCTGTCAAAATTCTCACATCTACATCTATAGTATTAGTACCTCCTACCCTTCTAATAGTTCCATCTTGTAAAGCTCTTAGGAGTTTAGACTGTAATTCTATAGGCATAGAGTTTATTTCATCCAAAAAAAGGCTTCCTCCATGAGCTAGTTCAAATAAACCAGCTCTATCTTCGGCCCCAGTAAATCCCCCTTTAACTGTTCCAAATAATATTCCTTCTAATAGATTGGGGGGAAAAGCAGCACAATTCTGAGCAATAAAAGGCTGATATCTTCTTGGACTTGAATTGTGTATGGAATGTATAAATAGTTCCTTTCCTGTACCAGTATCTCCATAAACCAGTACTGGTACCTTTGCCCCTGCCGCTTTCAACGCCATAGATTTAAGTTCCAACATTTCACTACTTTCTCCAATTATATCTACAAAAGTGTATTTAGCTCTTTCTTTTTTAATTTCTTTAATTTTCTTATGATTAATATATAATTCTTTTTGCAAATCTACTATTTTTTCTGACATTTCCCTAACTCTAGTAACATCTTTAGAGATTTCAAATGCCCCTAATATTTTATTACTTTTTCCTTTAATAGGAATAGAAGAGTTAACAGTAGTAATTTTCTCTCCTTTATAATTTATAAAAGTTTGTTCTACATTTGATATAGCTTCCCCTGTCTTCATCACTGTTAATAAAGTACTAGTCTCATGAGATAAGGAAGGGTAAATTTCAAGTAAATGTCTCCCCAAAACCTTTTCTCTATCTACACCATCTATAATTTGAGCAAATTTATTGTAATATACAATTCTCCCATTCTTGTCTATTATATGTATGCCTTCTTCTACATAATCAAGAATTTCCAATATATTTTCCCTAAAGAACAAGTCTTTAATTTTAATTCACCCTTTCTAGGCGCCTAATTTTAGGCATCATACGCCGAATATTAGGCACTTCGTAAGTATTTTACTTAAATAAGTGCCTAATTGCTTATAATAATTATAGATTAACTTTCTCTACTGATTTTATTTCCTTCCTTAAAAAATTTCCCCCTAGTCTTCTAAACTTTTCTGGGGCATCACTGACATAAAATTCATATTTGCCACCATCTATATTTTCTGAACATAAATTATGTTCTTTAAGTAAATTTTTAGTAGCTTCAGCTGTTTCATATGCTGGATTTACAAGAGTTACACCTTTTCCAATAACCTTACTTATAGTATATTTAAGCATTGGATAGTGAGTACAACCTAAAACCAAAGCATCTATTCCATGCTCTTTAAGTTCTTCGAGATATTTTTCTGCCACTATAAAAGCTACTTCTGTATCTTGCCAACCTTCCTCCACTATTGGTACAAATAGTGGACATGATACTCCTGTTACTTCTGCAGAAGGAAGAAGCCTCCCTATTTTCTTTTGATAAGATTGACTATCAATAGTTCCAGAGGTTCCTATTACCCCTATTTTATTATTTTTAGTTGTAGAAACAACTTCTTTAGCCCCTGGTTCAATTACCCCTATTATTGGTATATTAAAATTTATCTTAGCTTCTTCTAAGGCATGTGCAGTAGCCGTATTACATGCTATTACAACAGCTTTTACATTTTTATTCATTAAAAATTCAATACATTGGAAGACATATTCTATTACGGTTTCTTTAGATCTAGTTCCATAGGGAATTCTGGCTGTATCACCAAAGTATATAATATCTTCGCCTGGAAGTTTTTCAATTATCTCTTGTAAAACCGTCAGTCCACCTATTCCTGAATCAAATACACCTATTGGTCTATTATCCATCACATAATCCTCCTTTATTATATTTTACTTGCAAAGAAGGATTTTTACAACAATTATTTAAATTGATACTGGATTAGAATTTGAACTTAATCTTTTCTTTTAATAAATACAAATAAATTACCTTGACTTTATTTAGAAAACTATACAAAATAACTGTTTAACAGAAACTTTACGTATCTCGTATTTCTATAGATGCTCATTATAGTATGTTACTTTTACATGGCATAATTACAGGTATAATTTAGCAACTTTATATTTAAATCTATTTAATATAGATTTCATATAAAACAATAACCCATTTCTTTCTGTTTGTTAACTTAATAAGCTCCTTTTAAATCTTTTAACGGTCTCTAGTAATTGCCAGATGATGATCTCATACCTTTTTCAAGAGCTTTATTTGTGGCATTTTTAATTACTTCACTAGAGATTGTAGCACCACTAATTACATCTACATTATATGAATTTTGCTCTTTCATTCTCATAACTATATCCTCAGCTTTTTCTCCCATACCATGTTTATGTTGAACTATATCAATTTTAATAATTTTATTATCCTCAACTGTTACATCTATAGTTGCTTTTACTAAAAGTGTAGAAGTACTTCCTCTATATGTCCCATTTTTAATGGCGGACATATCAATTTCAGTATAGTCCAATTCTTTTAATTCCTTAAACTCATAAGCTAATATAAAACCGATAGTTATAAAAATAATTAATATAACCCCAAAAACCATCTTCCATATCCTTTTAAATTTTTTCATAACATCCTCCTGTTATTTATATAAATCTACCATTTTAATCGGTTAGCACAGGTATATACTATAAAGCTTCCATTCTTTGCTTTTCCAATTATGGTAATTCTATATTCTTCAGCTAGTTTTATTGCATTATCTGTAGGTACGGATAATGTAATAATTATTGAAGTCCTAGATTTTATTGCTTTTATTACTATATCACTAGGAATTCTTCCACTAATATATATGTATTTATCTTCAAAACTAATATTCAATTTCATAGCACTACCAATAACCTTATCAAATGCATTATGTCTTCCTATATCTTCTTGAAATATTATACATTCTCCCCCTTTATATAAAGCACATGAATGAATACCTCTCGTTAAGTTATATAACTTGCTACGACTGTCAAATTCATCTATTGCCTTTAGTAATTCATTAACCTTTATAAAATTTTTCTTGTTTATATAGGATAGATTATTATACTTATGTCTTTGAAATACTTCAAAATTGTTCTGAGCAGAGTTAGAGAGTTTTTTTAATTTAAGTTGTTTGTATTGATTATCCTTTATGTAAACTTTAGCTAATTTATCTTCTTCAATATAAATCTTTCTAATATCACTGTATCTTATAATTATTCCTGCTGAATAAAGATAGCCTATTATTAGCTCTTCAATACAACTTAATGTGCAGAGTATTTCAATAATCCTATTATCATTTACATAAATAGTTAATTTGTCTTCTACTAGTATATTAACTAACTTTCTATTTAATGAATTCTCCCTATACTCTAATATTTCTCTTTTAATACTATTTTCCATGTAAATCACCCATTTTAGATTTTATTATCTTTTCTCTTAACTAAATTCATAGAAATCAAAAATAATAACACTGAAAAACCTATCATCATCATAATCTTTAATATACAATCATTAAGAGAATTTCCCATCTGTAATGTTAATAGACAATCTATTGTCCATCTTGTAGGTATTAAATAGGATAACTTTGATGCTAATTCAGGTAAAAACTCAACTGGAACAATACCTCCCATTAATAAAAAAATAGCAACAAAGGTTGATAAAATATTTGATACTTCTTTATTATCAGTAATTGATATAAAAAAATTACTTAAAGTCACTGATACTAAAGATAATAATAGTAATATAAAACTTATTTCAGCTAAATTACCACCAAATTCTATACCTGTTACCTTAGTAATTAAATATATAGATATTATAGACTGAAATACTACTACTATTATTGTACTTAGTAAATTCCCTAAAAAATATTTCTCTAAGGATATACTTGATATTAAAATTCTAGAATAAATACCCCTCTCTTTATCTCTACTTATTACAGCTGAACCATTCATTGCCCTCATGAAAGCAAACATTATTAGAAATGAAAACAACATATTAGATAAAGAATAGTCAGAGCTAGTCCCATCTAGATTCATACTTATTACATTTACAGTGTCTTTAATATTTTCTTCTACCCACTCAGTCTTATCTTCTTTAGCAGCACTTTTGGTTAATAAAAAATTAAATCTTTGAGCTTCCATAAATATTACGGATTCAATTGTTTCCATACCAATATCATTATCTATACAATAAACTTCAAAAGCCTTTGCATATTTTCCAGTTTCTATTGCTTCATTAAAATTTTTAGATATAACTAATCCAAAACTTATATCTCCTACCCTTATCTTATCCTCTAAATTTAAATTGCCCGTATTATTATACCGTTCTAAATTAATACTTTCTTTACTAGCTATAGTCTCAATATATAATTTAGAAAGTTCCGAATCACAATTGTCTATTACTTGGCCATTAAATGATCTTATATCGGGAATTAATAGAGATAAACAAACAGATATTAATATGGGTATAAAAATAAATACTAAAGTAAAGATTGGACTTTTTTGAGTAAGTAATTTTATATTATGCTTCACTAAAAAAAATATATTTTTCATTCACTAGCCCTCCTCGATCTACACTGCAAGATAAACAGAACTAAAAATAATCCTGTTACAGATAGAGCAATAATAAAGAATTTATTAATAGTTTCATATCTTCCAATATAGATTGCTTCCATTATTCCTTGATTAAGCCACCTTAGAGGGGAAAGATTTAATATTCCATTAATTATACGGTTGTTTGAACTAATTTTTAAATAACTTCCACCTAAAAAGGATAACAATGGTATTATAACGGTCTGAATAATCATTAGGCTCTTTTCATAATTTTTAAAGTTTTCATATATAAAGGTTCCTATGGAAACTGCCATAATAATATTAATAATAAAATAGCTAAATATTCTCATTGGATGTTCTCCCCAGTTTGTATTAAATCCAATTATAGTTATTATAAATATGGGGAAAATAATTAGTATTTGAACTATTATTGCAGAAATCATCCTTGAGGTATAATATTCAAAATCTGAATAACCTGTCATCAAAATTCTTTCTTTTATATTGTTTTCATTATCATATGTAAAAATTGAAAGAGGTACAATCATTACATACAGTGACATCATAGTAAGAACAACTACTCCATAGTAATCAAATGAATTAAGGCTATACTCAATACCTTGTGACTTGTTTTCAAGCAACCCTTCTACAATTACAAGATGAGGAACTTGCGTCATATTAATAATACTATTAATATTTAATATAACTATATTTTTCTTATTAATATATTCATTTGTTGAATATACTTGAATTTCATCTTTGTCAAAATATAAAAGAACATCAAACTCTCCTTCAAGAATCTTCTTTTTACCTACTTCAAAAGAATCTTCCCTATTTATAACTGCTTCCTCAAAATTATCTTCAAGTAATTCACCAATATATTGTGTTTTTTGAGAATTGGAAACCATAAGTATCCTGATTTCATCATAATCATCTAAGAACTCTCCTCCAAATACATTGGTCATAAAATATCCAAGTAATGCAATCAGTACTATAGGAAATATTATGTTAAAAATAACCCATTTCCTATCACTTAATTGGTATTTAACTCCTTGAATTATTAGGGCTATCACCTTAACACCTCAATCTCTCAATTTATTTCCAGTTAAAGTAAGGAAAACCATCTCTAATGTAATATCTGAATAATTAATGTGAATTATTTTTAACCCCTTTCTTGCAAGATAGTTTACTATAGAGCTTAAATTATGAACATCTTTAATAACTATTATCTTTATTAAATTATCATCTACATTTACCTGTTTTACACCTTCAATACTTTTCAATCCTAAAATTACTTCTTTATCATATTTATCTAGAGATAGCTCTAAAACTCTATTTTCTCTTACCTTGTTCTTTAGATCTTCCTTTGTTCCAGTTACTATTTCCTTACCATAGTCAATTATAGATATTCTATTGCAAATTGCTTCGACTTCTTCCATATAATGTGTACAGTATAAAACCGTTGATCCATTTTTATTTAATACCTTAATAGAATTTAAAATATGATTTCTAGACTGGGGATCAATTCCTACTGTCGGTTCGTCCATAATAATTATCTTTGGTTTATGTACTATACCACAACTAATATTAAGTCTTCTTTTCATACCACCGGAAAAATGTTCGACTTTTTTGTCTGAAAATTCGGATAACCCTGTTAATTTTAATGCCTCATCAACTGACTTTTTCAATTCTCTACCCTTTAAGTTGTAAAGTCGCCCAAAGAACATCACATTTTCCCTTGCTGTAAATTGAGTATAAAGAGCTATATTTTGGGGAACTAAGCCTATATAATTTTTAATTTCATTAAAACATTTTTTATTGTCCATACTATAAACATTAATCTTACCAGATGTTGGCTTTATAATGCCACATATCATATTAATAGTAGTACTCTTACCAGCTCCATTGGGCCCTAAAAACCCATGAATATCTCCTTCATTGATATTAAGATTTAAATTATCAACAACGGCAACCCCATTATACTTTTTTACTAAGTTTTTAAGTTCAATTGCATTCATATTTAGCACACTCCTGACAAACTACATCATAATTTAATTAAGTTATCTCAGCTTCAAACATATTTTTAATCACATTACAAATTCCTGTTGAATCATTTACTCTTCTAAAGTATATAGATAAATCACCCTTGTAAAGAGAAATGGAGACTATAGGCAATCCAAATTTACCGGCAGGTCCTATAAATTCAAGATATTCTAATGTCTCATCAAAATCTCCTATAAATCTTGTCATCTCCCCTACATTGGTGGTTTGTATTCCTTTACAAGACATGTCCTTTATCATTTTCAGTACAGGTCCTTGAAAAACTTTTTTCTGGATAGCTAATGGAAAAAACGACATAAGCATAAATTCTTTAGAAAAACTTGCTCCAGATGCATTTTTCTTAAATTCTTTAATTTTATTCCTAAATTCCTTCCTATCATTTACTAAATCTTTCTCAAAATAAAACGGACTCATGCTGGCATAATTTGTAACTGTTATTATATCTTCTTTAATGTTTTTTCTGTTATCTATTGCAATCCCTACATTTATGTACTTCTTATCATCTCCCATAGGAATATTTAATTTCTCCGTTATCACAAGCATCTTCCGCACTATAATATCATTAGTAGTGTAGTTATATTTTTTATTGTTGTTTTTTAATTCCAATACTTTTTCTTTTGGTATCCTTAATACTTCAAATTCATCTATTCCTTTCTTTGTACTTTCTTTACATTCATTTATAATAGTAGCTATTTCACTACTATCTATACTTTCCTTTTTTACAAAAGTATTTTTAATAGTTTTAAACGTTCCATCTTTTAGTAGCTTTAAAGGTATTTTTCTGTAATTTTTTATATCAGGAAGAGTCTTTCCATTTTTTATTGCTCTATATGTTTTTTCAAATAATGATATTAATGTCATACTTCCCCGGCCATCTGCTATAGCATGGTGGATACATAAAAATACTACAGTTCTTTTAGAATTCTTGTCTCTAAAAACTTTAATTTTTATAGGCGGTTCTTTCTCCAAATCTATTTTTCTATCTTCTAGTAAAATAAATCCTTTTAATATTTGAGAATAAAAATCTTCCAGTTTAAGATCATAATCTAAATTCACTTCTAATATTTCAGTTATATCCTCTATTTTATGCTCTTCAAAACCAACCCACTGGGCTCTCCAAAATCTTCCTTTACATCTACTTTTTAAATGAGGCATAGAATCTAAAACATGATGAACAGCCTTTAGAAACATATCTAAGTTAAAATTTCTATTAAAAATCATAGGAAAATACATAGTATAATCGCAAACTAATTTATTCATCTCAAGATAGAAGAATTCATCAGAATGTACTCTCATTTCAACTAATCCCCTCCTAAGCCCTACTTCGTAAAGCTATTGAACATGAGTATTCATCTTTTTTGCATTTTGTATTTAATAAATAGGTCACTCCTTTATATACTGAATTTTTTTCCATAACTGATATATCCTTTAAGTTCAGTAATAATCCTTTCCCAATACACTTACAAAAAGCTTCTTTTCTAGACCATATATAAGTGAATTTAAAGATCTGCTCTTCCTCTATTTCATTTAGTACAAATTGTTTTTCCTCATAAGTAAAAACAGAATTCATAGCATAATAAAAATTATCTGTATTTTTATAAACTTGTATATCAATTCCAACCTCATTTTCTCTACTTATAGCAATTGCAAGATACTTTCCTGAGTGGGAAATATTAAAATATATATTGTCCTCATCTGCTAAGTATGGTTTACCATAATTATTGTACCTATATGTAATTTCATGGGGTTTTAAATCTGTATAATGGGATAATATTTTTCGAACTATTCCCTTTTTCATTAAAAATAAGTATTTTTTCTCTTTACTTTTTATAAAACCTGCCTTATCCTTTTCAGAATCAGATAATAGGTCATAGATTTCTTTTAACATAAGGCTCTCAGAAAATAGGTCTATTATATATACATAACAACCTACGCCCCAAAAACTACATTCAAAGTCAGAAATTACAATTTTATCGTAACTTTTCATACCTAATCCTTAAAAAAGTTTACAAAATCTATAATTTCCTTATTTTTTAAATTACACATATTATTAATATCTAGATTCTTCTTCTTTGCTATTACTTTTAGAACCTGTTTTACTAATATATTCTGTTCTTTCATATCTAATTGTCCACCTAAGTAATAAAAATCACATAAGTCTATCCAATTACTTTCTATTATAGAATTTTTAATAATAGACTTGTGGCTTTTTTCACTATCTAAACCATGTATAAAGAATGCTACTTCCTTATTCTTTAATTCTGAATTAGATAAAAATTTCTTAACAGGCTTTGGAATTGTCCCTGCATATATACCAGTACCTACATAAATCTTCTTATACAATGATAAATTTATATGAGTATTTTTCCCTAAATCTACATAATCCACATTATTTTTTGCAACACCTTTTATTTTTTTTACAGTGGACTTTGTAGTACCATTTTTAGAATAATAAGCTATAAGTTGCTCCACTTTTTTTCTCCTTTCATATTTTTTATTTGGGCTAGTCCTAATTCATCAATCATAATATCTGCAGTTTTTTCGTATCCAAGGGACTGTTTTAAAGCTTCACTTTGTTCTTTCAATGCATTTTCAATTTCTTTATTAAAAAAGATTCCATCCACTATTTCCCTAAGCTCATCTATATCTATTTTCTTTTTATTATATCCTGAGCCACACTTATATTTTTGGATTAGTTTCATGTTGTTGATATGTTCAGGACTAGAAGGACAAATAAGTAAAGGCGTTTCATAAAATAAAGATGTGGTAACACCATTGAATCCCCCATGGGAAATAAATAATGCTGATTCATTCATAATTTTTCTATAATCTTCAAAATTTAAATTATTGTAAATACGTACATTTGAATATTTTCTTAAGTTACTCACATCATGTTCTTTATTACCTGCCAAGGTTATTACTATTTGAAGCCCAAGATGTTTTGTTGCCTCAATACAACTTTCAAAAAAATTTCCCCTAGTAGATATCGTTCCCAGTGAAATTAGTATTTTATCCTTTTTCTTAGGTCTTTTCAAAGTTCTTACATGATCTGCCCCAATAAATTTAACATTCCTTGGATACTGTTCTCCCCCCGGATGGAACTTACGTGAAGTCATAACCAAACACATATCATCTCCTGGAGTCATTACTTCATTAATCTTTACACATACATTTCCGTATTTTTTATTAATATTTCTTATTGATTTTTTAATATCTAATAAATAAATTCCCTGTGTTATAATCATTTTAAATATTGCCTTTTTTAAATAATTATTATTTTTACTTACAATAGAATCACCCATAATGCTAGAGAAAAACTTACATTGGGGAATATTGAAATACTTGCTGGCTGACCTTCCCCAGATTGAGAACTGATCACATACAAGTGCATCTGGTTTCTCTTTTAAAATTTCATTAACTGTATAATCCATAAGTAGATCTGCATCATGATAAAATGTAGAGAGCATAATTAACATTTTATTATGAATTTCTTTCCTTCTACCAATTTCATCAAAATATTCTTGAAATTCTTTTGGATATTCTTTAAGTACTATATTATTAACATCATTAAACTTGTGAAAATGAACCTTTGATGTATAAAAAATCATTTCAACACCTTTTTCCCCCAATGCTTTACACAGTCCGACTTGTGGATTAACATGCCCTAATAAGGGAAAAGAAAAAAATGCCAGCTTACCCATTCATAACACCTCCAAAATACTTACCCTAATACTTCTTTAAAATCAAACACCCATTATGACCTCCAAAACCAAATGAATTTGATAAAGCAATATTAATATTTCTAAAAACTTTCACATTTGGGGTGTAGTTTAAGTCCAACTCTTCATCTGGATCAATGTGATTTATCGTAGGAGTTATTACCCCATTTTTAAGACTCATTACAGTTACTATACCTTCAATAGCGCTACAAGCTGCTATAGTATGACCCAGCATCGATTTAGTAGATGAAATATTTATTTTACTTTGCCTATCCTTAAATAGACTTTTTATTGCCATAGTTTCATATTTATCATTTAAATAAGTCGACGTTCCGTGAGCATTTATATAATCTACTGAATCATAACAAATTCCAGCATCCTTCATTGCTATTTCCATTGTTTCAGCCATTCCAACACCGTCTTTTTTTGGAGCAGTTATATCACCAGCCTCACTTGTAAAGGCACTTCCCAGCAGTTGGCCATAAATTTTTGCATCCCTATTCTTGGCAAATTCATAGTTTTCAAGAACTAGGGTGCCAGCTCCTTCTCCCATTACAAAACCATCTCTAGAGACACAAAATGGTCTACACGCAGTTTCAGGCTCTTCATTTCTAGTAGATAATGCTAATATCTGATTAAAACCTTGTATGTATTGTTCCTCAACACTTGCATCTGCTCCTCCAACAATCGCAACATCTACTAGTCCTGACCTTATTAAATATTGTCCTAACACAATAGCATATGCTGATGATGCACAAGCTGATGAGACGTTGAAATTTGGCCCTTCGAACCCATATTTAATGGTTGTCCAAGCACTTATTGCATTAGGCATGGTTTTAACTATAAAATTTGATTTAGGTTTTGGATTCATACTATTGTTGTTCGTTGAAACAACTCCCATTATTACAGCAACCCTAGTCATATCCATATCTACCTTATCTAACCCGCTTGCTTCAATAGCCTCACAAGTAGAAATTACACCCATTCTGGTATTTTTCGTCATTTGCTTGTATTCTCGTCTAATAAATAATTCTTTAACCTTTTCATCTACTATAGAAGAATCAACTTCTGCAGCAAATTTAGTATCAAGTTTACTTGTATCGAAACTAGAAATATTTTTAATTCCATTTTTCCCTTCACAAAGATTGTTCCAATTTTCTTTCAGGTTATACCCAAGAGAAGATATCATTCCCATTCCTGTAATTACAACCCTAACATCATTAGCCATAATAATTCCTCCTAATTCATCCAATAATGTAAGTCTTCTAACTTGTAGATTTGACAATTTATTAAATTACCTCTTCTCCTTAAAACCTTATTAATATTATCTATACCGTAATATTCTAAAATATCTTTTGGAGTTTTTGATATTCCTAAAATGCTTCTCATAGAACCCAAAAGCTCATCCTTATCAACATTTTTCTTTAAAACGAAATGTGTTAAAATATTTGTATATGTACTTGTTATTCTTAGTAAAACATCTTCTTTATATTTTTCTTTATTTAAACTAATATTTCTCTTGAATTCTTGAGTATTAAACTGAATATATTCACCAAAACTTATATAATCATATTCACTACTTAACTTATTAATAATAGATTCAAATGAATCAAAATATAGTTTATTATCTTCTGTAACAAAATTATCTACACAGCTTTTTACAATTCTCGTCCCTGTCGAATTCAAAATCTCAAACGCACCCATCATCATAAAATCCTCTTTTAATATCTGGTCTAGCTCTTGGGGAGTTAATATTCCCTCTTCCAGTATCATATAAGTTTCAGCCATAAGAATTAATATTATATAGGAAACTAACATATTAACTTCCTTATGAAGTAAAATAGGTTCCATCGAAAAAGATAGAGCCAATTTTCTTACTTTATCCACATTTTTCATATCAGTCCAATCTAAATAATTGATTTCAACAGTTTTAATAATTTTTAAAGGATAGAAGAAATGAAGACCTAAACATCTACTTTTATTTTTCACATTCTCAAAGATTGCTTCTAAAGGTATAGATGAGGTATTCGTCAGAAAAATACATTCATCGTCTACCTGTCTTTCCACCTTTTCGAATATTTCTTTCTTAACTTCTAAATCTTCTATAACAGTCTCTATTACATATTGGCTTCCAGATACAAAATTATAGTTTGATGATGCTATGAAATTATTCATCTTATTATAATAATCTTTTTGTGACAATTTTTTTCTTCTACACATCTTTTTTAACTTTTTACTGTATTTGCTTTTTAGAAAATCTTCATCTTCTTTTTTTCTACACACCCAAACTATTTCTGAACCTAATTCAATTAATCTATCTATGATTTCGTTTCCCATTTTTCCTTTTCCAATTACACTAATTTTCATTGTTACCTCCTGAAAACTACAAATTAAACAGTATTACTATCAACACTGTTTTTTTTATTATTAATCATCAAATACTTAGCCCTTGATTTTGCTGCAATCTTGTAAAGCTCACTTATTCTAGAATAAAACTCCCTTTCAGGCAAAACTGTTTCGAAAACTGCATTTGTCAAATTATAATAATCAAAATTATTTATAGTAATCCTATCTTTATACATTTCCCATTGTTCAGTACCTGGAAAAGGTGTTAAAATTGTAAATCCAGAATGAAATATTGGATTTTCGTCAACGAAATATGCCAACTTTTCGAAGTAATCAGCGTCATGTTCAGGTGAGATTATATAATTCCCATTAACCTTTATTCCCATTTCATTTAAAATCTTGAGAGCCTCTTTTGTGTTCTTTACAGTATTATTTTTCTTATACCTTCTTAACTCTTCATCATCAATAGATTCCAAACCGCAAATAGCAACTCTTACTCCTGCCTTATAAGCCAGTTCCATTATTTTAGGATGTTCAATAACAAAATCAGTTCTAACGTCAACTATATATTCATGATTATCTAATCCTTCTTCTATAATTCTATTAAAGAGCAATTTCGCTTGTTTAAGGTCACCAAAAGTATTTGCATCGCAAAATCTTATAATTTCATATCTTTCCATATGTTTTATCTCATTGATAATTAATTCTACATCCTTGTGAAAATATCGACCATCTGTTATTGGCCAAATGCTACAAAAATTACATTTATGAGTACAACCCTGTGAGGTGCTAATATATTGTATTCTTTTATTTTCATGAGGTATTATATAATTATATTTATCTGTAAGCTCTCGATTAGGCATTATATTATCTAGTACATAATTTTCTTTTATTTCCTTGTAGCTAAGCTTACATAGAAGCTTTGTATACTTTAAACTAGCGCCATCTGTAAATGCAAGTCCCGGTATGTGAGAAAAATCTGCATTATCTCTGCCATTTACCTTCAACTCTTTTATAATATCTCTATAGCTTGCTTTTCCTAAACCAACAGTTATTAAGTCCACACTAGAATCAATAAAATCACCAGTGCATAAAGTAGGATGAATTCCCCCAACAGTAGTAAATATATTTTTATCAACCTTCTTTACATACTTAAGCATCTTCTTAACAGAATTATACTGTGCTGTAATACAAGTAAATGAAACTATATCTGGTCTAAATTCATTTATAGTGTCAATTAGTCCTTCTATACAATCGTATTGAGGATTGTTATCTGATTCTGTCTTTTGATCTAATATAAGAATTTCTTCATCTGGTATTACACCTGCTATTTCATTTAATGCAAGGGGTGGCCCTACCATAACTCTCAAAGACATGGCCTCTTTCCCTTTTTTATCTGCATACCTGATCATTCTAAACTTATGAGGAATTGGTGGGTTTACAAGTAAAACTCTCATTAAATTTATCCTCCTATAAAATAATTCTATTGACTTTTATACTATAAATCTTAATGTAAATCCAGCTTGCATAAATTTACTAACTTCCATTACAAAGCTCATAATTAAGTCTCCATCTTTAAACTTTTTACTTTTAAGCAATCTATCAATAGAAACTAGTCCTGCTGGTGGTCCAATATACCCTATATCTGACAATGTATTGAAAAATATTTCTTTAGGTATTCCAATTTGTTTACATTCTTCCTGAATTAGTTCAATAACAGATTTAGATGGCATATTAATAACAAATGCAGCCAATTGGTTAATGTCAATTTTCTTTAATGCTAACATCCTTTGAAGGGCATTAAAAAAAATAGTTCTTTCGTTTTCTTCATAAGCATACTCATTTAGAACATTAATATATAACTGTTTAATGTGATGTGCACCTTCATTATACTCGTCAACAGGATTAGTAAGATAGTTTTTATAATTATTTCCCATAGCCGATGGATATTCAGTCCCGGCTGATTCAACATATGTATCTTCTAAGAATAATCCTCCTTTTTCTTCATCCGTTGATGTCAAAACAAAAGCTCCTGCACCATCGCATAAATACCACCTCAAAAAAATATCTTCCTTTGTTATAAGATTCTGGTTATAATATCCAGGTAAGAAACATGAGCTTATTACATTTGATGAAACAACTAAAGCATTTTTATATTCTCCTAATTTCAACATGCTATGGGCTAATTTAATTGCTTTATATACGGAAGTACAATTAGCATGAATTTGATATTCTGCACAAAGCCCCATTCCTAGTTCACCTTGTAACCTAGCAGAAAAAGGTGGCATTTGATGGGAATATCCACCTCCGTAAATCAATAGATCGATATCATCAATATTAATATTTGCGTCTTCAATAGCTCTTTTAGTTGCTTCAATTGAAAGTGTAAGGTTATCATCATCAAAGGTTCTAGTCTTAGCATTATAAGCGTAGTGACAATATTCAATTCCCAGCATTTCCTTCATTACAGGTTGAATTCTGTTAGTCCATTTTTTAATCCTTGGAGAAATATTTTTAAATTCTCCTAAATATTCATTAATATCATCAAATTTAACCTTGTTTTTTGCTAAAACAGAACTAGTTCCAATTAATTTAACATTTTTCAATTACCATTCACCCTTCCTAATGTATCAAATTCAATTAAATATTCTCCTACCTTTTCCAGATTATACAACTCATCTTTCTCTAATATAAAATCCATAAGATCCTCACAATAATTAAATACTTCTTTTTTAGGACAGCTTTTGTGGAACAGCCCCTTCTCTATAGCTAATTCCGAAGATATCAGTTGACCATCCAAAACCATAGTTACTGCATTTCCAAGACCAAGTATCTCAAAAGCCCTATATGTTCCTGTAGCGCCAGGTAGGAGACCAAAAGTTGATTCTGGAAACCCAATAATACTTCCTTCAGCACAAATTCTTATATGTCCGGAAAGTGCCAACTCAAGCCCAGACCCTATACAGAATCCTTTAACAGCTGTTATTACAGGTATTTTCATCTTATTTATCCCACAAAATATAGATTTATTTTTTATAAACCAATTAGGATAGGACAAAACTTTTCCACCTTCTATTATAGAATTGTCAATTACTTTATCTATTAATTCATCTACATCTGCCCCTGAACTAAAATGTCTTCCATGTCCTTTTATTATTAGCCCATGGATATCAGAAGGAAATACATACTCTGAAAAAACCTCTATGAGATCATTTATTAAATTATTTGTCATCTGATTACCTTTAGGCCCTTTAAGAGTTAACATACCTACTTTTTCATTGATACTAAAACTCAAATTAGTTAAAGCTATATCCATATTCTTGTCCCCTTAAAAACTTTATTTTATCAGTAATTTAGCTTCTTATATGCTAGTTGACAAAACATTTCACTTTCTTCCTGAAGTATCATCCCCAAATCATCAGTTATTCTATTGAAATCTTTATATACTTTAAAGGTCTTAAGTATAGCTTTTATTTGATAATTTGGTTTGTTCCTTACAGCAATATTTAAAAACCTTTCTAATTCCTTAAACGATGGTGAAACTTCCTTGCTTATAATACCTAGCTTGAATAATGCAGAATTATCAATACTATCAATATTAATTTCATGGTGCTTTATACCTGTAAAGATTTCAATATTTTTAATTTCACTTAAATCAGAAACATTAAAACTATAAATGGTATTAGAAAGAGCAAATCTCACATGGGTTGTTAAACTGAATTTTAACGCTTCTAAGTTTATTTTGTTTTTTAAAATACTTAAAGTTAAGAAAGATTGGTTCTCTAATTTACTATAATATGAATTGTAATTATCTCCAATATGTTTTGAGAAGTTTTCATCAATCTCTATAACAACACATTTCAAATCTTCCTTTTCTGAATATACATTTAATAAGTAATCTAATCCCGATATATTTACATAACATACATCTTCTATAATAGTTAAATCCTGCTCCATTTTAATCACCCCTGCATACTTAATTCTTTCTTCAATTCATCAGGAATATCGTAGATAACCCTATCATTTGACAATAAAATCATTTTCACAGTCGCTTTTGTACATAAAATATCACCATCAGTTAAGTATATTTTATGTTTTGCAACAATATAGATACCTGAATAACTCCATTCTGTCATTATATAAATATCTACAAAAGCTTTTAGTTCCCTTATATACTTTATTTTCGATTCTATTACAGCGGGAAATAATTCATTCTTTATTAGATAAGAAGCGATAGCAGAGTTATTAAACATCTGCCATCTAGCCTCTTCAAGATAATTGAAGTAAACTGAATTATTTACGTGACCAAAAGAATCTAACTCATAACCACGGACTTTTAAATCATATCTTGTAATCATAACCAACATCCTTTTTAACAGTAACAACTTTTATTAGATTTTGTTAATACTTTTTCTAGTTTTTTGAACCTACTTTCCATATACGGAACATGATTATCAGCTAGTAGTTTCTTATAATACCAATAGATAAAATTATTTCTGGCATATAACCTATGAGGTTCTTCATAATGCAAATGTCCATTTTTCTCATAAAATTTCATTTCAGCAGTACCGCCGAAATACTTTCCATCAGACTCAAATTTTATATATTCATTCTTTTTTAACTCTATAACTCCTAATTCATAGCTAAAAGGAGGAATGGTGAAAGATACCCTTCCAGTACAACCAACATCTAAGTGGTCTCTATTAAAATTCATCCAGACAAAAGGTTTCATATTAAACCATTTGTGGAAGTTGTCTGCTACATATATTTGATTAAATAAATCTTCTATATTTGTTAATTTAGAATCTATTGAAAATATTGAGTTAATATTAATAGGCCCTTTGGATAAAATAATTCCATCACTCCCTTCTCCACATTTGACTAGTAGGATTTCCCTACTAATTTAGTAAAGTATCCACTTTCCATTTTATATGCCAAATCCTGAGGGTCATACAGACTTGAATTTATGGTATTTATAATACTTCTAATCTGATCCATAGATTTTTCCTTTGTTAACTTTTCGATAAAACCTATAGCATAGGGAAGTTCCTCTCCCGAAGAAACTACACAATCTATGATTCCCAACTTTAGTCCTTCATCAGCACTTACCATTTCACCTTTTATTATGAATTCAATTGCCTTGGATTTTCCAATTAAGTTTGTCAATCTTATATTTCCTCCCATACCTGGCATTAAACCTATATTCGATTCAGGTAAAGAAATAAAAGCTTTTTTTGAAGCTATTCTAAATTGACAACTTAAAGCTATTTCAAACCCTGCACCAAAACATGCTCCATTTATGGCTGCTATCGTTATTAAGGGCAATCTTTCTATATATTTAAGTAAATCCTTTCCCCTATTCAATACTTCCATGAAATCTTCTAATCTACCTTTGTACTTATTAAACTCCTCAATATCAGCTCCCGATGTAAAATACCTACCAGTTCCTGTTATTATCATTGCTATAAAATTATAATCATTAATTATTTCGTTAAGTGTTTCAAGTTCAATAAATTCAGGTACCTTTACTTTGTTTTGCTTCCCGTTCTTTAAATATAAAATACAAATATCCTTATACTTTTTCAGTTCAACTAAATCACTTTTGTATAACAGTTCACCA
>DATGTQ010000164.1 GCA_035301805.1 Tissierellales bacterium | reverse complement strand
GTTACTATTGCTTGTGGAGCTATATCTGGATTCCATGCTACTCAATCACCAATGATGTCTAGATGTATGGATAATGAAAAAGAAGGTAGAAGGGTATTCTATGGTGCAATGATTGCAGAAGGAATAATTGCCATGATTTGGGCAGCAGCGGCTATGTCATTCTTCGGTGGGGTGCCTCAATTAGGAGTAGCACTAGCCGAAGGTGGTGGACCATCGGGTGTAGTAGATACAATATCTAAATCTCTACTAGGACCGGTAGGTGGTGTTTTAGCTTTGTTAGGAGTAATAGCGGCACCAATAACTTCAGGAGATACAGCTTATAGAAGTGCAAGATTGACAATAGCAGATGCGGTAGATTATGATCAAGAACCAATAAAAAATAGATTATTAATAGCTGTACCACTATTTACAATAGGATTTGTTTTAACAATGGTAGACTTTGATATTATCTGGAGATACTTTGCTTGGTCAAACCAAACCTTAGCCATGATAGTATTGTGGGCTTCAGCAGCCTTCTTAGTTAAGAACAACAAATCTCATTGGATAGCAAGTGCACCAGCTACACTTATGACAGGTGTAAGTATTACTTATATAATGATGGCACCAGAAGGATTTAAACTATCTTCAAGTATTGCTTATCCAGTAGGAGCTGTAGCTGCAATAGGAACATTAATATACTTTTTATATAAAGTCAATAAAAAACAAGAGTTAAAAAACGCATAAAATAGGTGAGTCAGTAGGGATAGTCCTTACTGACTCACTTTTTTTATATAAAATTGCAATATACAGAAATTCTATTCATTCCATTTATTCACTTTGGTCATATGTGAATTTTGCTATTATTACTTCTGCTTGTCCCTTATTTTCGTCCATTTATTCACTTTGCTCATATGTAAATATTATAGGGAAGGATTATTTAGTAGAATCTTTATTTCCGGCCTAGGGCTAGAATAAGGATTTTTTTGACCTTTTTTGTGAAATAAAATACAAATTTGTCGTAAGCTTTTGTGGGATATTCACAATTTTGGTAATTGGGAAGTATAGAAGATGTAACAAATTCTTTCTATTAAAAGAAAGAATTAATAGAAAATTCGATGTATAAATTATATGAAAATAATAAAGATTTAAATATCTTTTTATGCAAGTATAGAGTTATTAAACTTTTGGAGGGATGTCCATGTCAAGTGAAAATTTGGAAGGGGAAATGGTTGAAAGTCATAATTCAGAACTACGCTACCATATTAATGACAAGCTACCAATAGGTATTGCCATACCTTTGGCTATTCAAAATATTATGGCGGCTTTCAGTGGTATTATAGCAGTACCTCTTGTAGTAGGACAAGCTATTGGTTTGTCTGTAGATACTATGGGGCTTATGGTTAGCGCTACCCTATTTATATCAGGATTAGCTACATTTATTCAATCTCGTGGAATTGGACCAGTTGGTTCAAAACTTCCTTGTATCATGGGTACAGATTTTACCTTTGTAGGACCTGGTATTGCAGTTGCCAGTGCCTTTGGATTGCCGGGCTATTTTGCTGCAACGACCCTAGGTGCAATTTTTGAAATCGTTTTAAGTAGATTCATAAAACCATTAAGAAAATATTTCCCACCAGTGGTTACTGGTGTTGTAGTTGCTTTAATAGGGCTTACTATGATTCCTGTAGCGGTTGATTGGGCTGCTGGAGGAGTTGGTAATCCCGAATATGGTAGTCTTAAGTTTATATTATTAGCCTTTGCAGTTATGGCCATTATAATTCTATTGAATCAAAAGGGGAAAGGTTTTATAAGCTCCGGTTCAATACTTATAGGTATTGTTTGTGGATATATTATTTCTATACCTATGGAATTATTAGATATTACACCAGTAAAGGATGCAGCATGGATTTCTTTGCCAAGACCTTTTAGATATGGAATGGAAGTTCACCTATCTGCTGTTTTAGCATTTTTACCTGCCTATCTTGTCACTGCAGTAGAAACTATGGGAGATTTAATATCAGTAGCTAATGCTAGTGAACATGAAATAACAGGTGAAGAATTGTCTAGAGGTATTTTATCAGATGGTGTTGGAAGTTTTATGGCTGGAATCTTTGGTGCTGGGCCTCATACATCATTTAGTCAAAACGTTGGAATAATACCTATTACAGGTGTAGCTAGTAGATTTGTAACTATTATTTCTGGTATCATTTTAATGTTAGCGGGTATATTCCCTAAAATAGGAGCATTAGTATCTATAATGCCTGATCCTGTTTTAGGTGGAGCTGGGATTATGATGTTTGGTATGATATCTGTTGGTGGATTTAAGCTATTGCAAGAGGTAGATTTGAATAGAAGAAATAGTTTATTAGTTGCAGTATCAATGGGATTAGGACTTGCTGTTGTATATAGGCCTGAAATATTAGATAATTTTCACCCAACTGTTCAAACTATATTCCAATCAGGAATGACTACAGGAACTTTAGCAGCTATCATCTTAAATTTAATACTTCCTGGAAGAGAAATTGAAGAATAGAAAACGTCTTCCTTTATTATTTACATAATAAATGAGTCAGTGGGACAGTCCTTACTGACTCACTTTTTTAAAAAAATTCCACTATGTTCCTAGTATATTTTTAATAAGTCTACTTAAACTTATTTATAGAACGAAGACTATATAAATAATAAAGGAGAGAAAATAAAAATGTCCGATATGATGCCTTTTAGAAAAAATAATCTAAGTAGGAGGGAAGACTCTTTTTCAGATTTTATAAGAGACTTATTTGATGATGACTTCTTTACTTCAATAAACTATAATCGGGGAAACTTTAGAGCTGATTTAAAAGAGGCCAATGGGAACTATTATGTGGAAGCAGATTTACCAGGGGTTAAAAAAGGAGATATAGAAATAGATTACCATAATAATTACTTAATCATTAGTGCAAAACGAGATGAATCTATGGAAAATGATAAAGAAAATTATGTTAGACGAGAAAGACATTATGGTGAATTTAAACGAAGCTTCCATATAGATAATGTAGATGAAGATAATATAAAGGCTTCTTTTAATGATGGAGTCTTAAAAATTATCCTTCCAAAACTAAATAAAGAAGATAATAAGAGAAGAAGAATTAATATAGAATAAAGAATAAAGAATAAATAGTCGGGAATGGTCTTCATTGATTAACTTAGGGAATTAATGAAGACCATCCTTATTGGCTTATAAAAATATTTGACAAGGATTGCTTTCCATGATAAAGTATAAAGTATACTACCAGAAAGTTCAGACAAATACATATTTGGTGGAGACTAAGAGAACCACAATTTTAACCTATTTAGGAGATGGGGTTAATAATTGTGGGATTTTTTATGTGGAAAAGGGGGGGATATTCTGAAAAGGATATTTAATAAAGCGGATGAATTTGTAGAGGAAATGCTTTAGGGCATGAGATTAGCTCATTCTGAATACCTAAAGAGGATTGAAGGGTATGATGTACTAGTTAGAAAAGACAGCCCGAGGAAAGGTAAAGTGGCATTAGTTAGTAGAGATGGAAGTGGGCATGAACCATCTCATTGTGGATATGTAGGAAAAGGTATGCTTAATGGGGCAGTAGCAGGGGAAGTATTTACCTCGCCAACGCCAGAACAAATTTTTCAGGCAATTAGAGCAGTAGATGGAGGATCTGGAGTACTTCAATTATTAAGAATTATACAGGAGACGTAATGAATCTTGAAATGGCATCAGAAATGGAAAATATAAATGTGGAAAACGTTATTGTAAATGATGATGTAGTAGTCGAAAATAGCACATATACAATAGGTAGAAGGGGAATTGCAGGAACAGTATTCGTTCATAAAATAGCGGGGGCGGCTGCAGAAAAAGGGTTAGAATTAAGAGAAGTGAAGAGAATAGCCGAAAAGACAATAAAAAATGTTAAAACCATTAAACAGTTATAATAAATACTTATATAGCAGGAGTAAAGATAATTTTAAAAGTATTATATATCTTCATTATGAAGGTAGTATAGCTATAGCAGTACAAGCATATATATTTAGTAATAGGAATGATATAATTAGAATTACAAGAAAATGAAAGATACGACAAGTTAATCAATAATTAGTAGAAATTAGTGGATTTTAGTTTTAAGGGGGATTGAAATGGCTAAAAATTTTTTTAGCATTGTAAATGAAAATCCTATTATAGCGGCAATAAATCATGAGGAGAAAGTTGAAAAAGCTATAGCTTCACCTTGCAATGCTGTCTTCTTATTAATAGGAGATATATTGAGCTTAGGGGATATGGTAGATACATTAAAAAAGAATGGAAAATCAGTTTATGTTCACATGGATTTAATAGAAGGGCTATCTAAGGATATTCCAGCTATGAGATATATTAATAGACAAGTACGTCCAGATGGAATAATAACAACTAAAACGAATCTTGTAAAGGCAGGTAGAGAGGCAGATATTTTTGTAATCCAACGACTTTTTCTTTTAGATTCAATGGCATTAGATTCAGGAATTGAGTCTATTAAAAAAATAAGGCCCAACGCTGTTGAAATTTTGCCCGGAATTATGCCGAAAGTAGTAAAGAGAATATACCGTGAAACCCGTACTCCTATAATTACAGGAGGACTTATAAAAGATAAAGAAGATGTAATACAAAGTCTTAACTCTGGAGCTGTAGCTATATCATCAAGTAATGAGGAAGTGTGGTACATGTAAGAAATTTATTATTAAAA
>DATGTQ010000163.1 GCA_035301805.1 Tissierellales bacterium | reverse complement strand
AATATTATTGAGGAAAAATGAGACAAAAGATAAAATGTTGGAATTTATTTTTAATAATCCTGGAAGGAATGGAATTTTTAATATGTTAAGAGTTTATTCTTTATTAGGAGAGGTTGATCTTGGGAAAAAACTTCTAAAGTTTTTATTTGAATTTGGTAAGGCATTATTGGATGTTGAAGAAATAGATGCTAAATCAGATACCCAAATAGAGTATGTTGATGTAATACAATCAAGTAGTAAAGATTGGATAATAAATGAATCAGATAACTATGCTTACTTAAAAAGAAATAAAGAAATAGTAATAAAGTGGAATGACTTTGATGGTAGGAAAAAATTTCACGAAGAATGGGCAACCAAACATATTGATGAGTCAGCATATATGTATGAGTATAAATTATATAAAGACAATAAGTTGATAAAGGAATTTAATTTAGTCTATGTGGATGGTTATAGGGCATTACTTCCAATGCCTAAATTAGGAACTAATATTGTACCAAGAGATGAATACCATTTAAGTCGTATATTTAATAATAATATTGATGAATTAAATAATTACATGATATTGTCTGGATTAATAGTAGAATAAATTAGAAAATCTTCTATGAAATTATACAGAAGAGAAAGTGTAGATATTAATTTGTAGTTCTGAATATATTTTTCGAATTAGGATGTTTTATATGCATACTTATTCTAAATTTCTGTTTAAATTAAGAAAGGAAACTATAAATTTAAAGGATAAATATTTTGTATCATACCCTTGACACGAGAGGGAAGTGGAAAGACCCGAACAACTATTTCAATCGTTGACCTTATGGTTAGAAATAACTGGGCTAAGAATATTCTTTTTTTAGCAGATAGGACAGCCCTAGTCAAGCAGGCTAAGGAAAGCTTTAATGAACACTTACCTGAGCTTTCCCTTTGTAATCTTTTAGACAATAAAGATGATTTTAATAGTAGGATGATATTTTCCACCTACCCAACTATTATGAATGCCATTGATGAAAAAAAGGGGACTGATGGAAAGAGAATCTTTACCAATGGGCACTTTGACTTGATAATTTTAGATGAAAGCCATAGGTCTATTTATAAAAGATATCAAGATATATTTGACTATTTTGATGCTAGATTGTTAGGTTTAACTGCTACTCCAGTAGATGAAATTGATAGGAATACCTATAGGGTTTTTGAACTGCAAGAAGGAAACCCAACCTTTGCCTATGACTTAAAAGAGGCCATAGATGATGAATACTTAGTTAATTATGAACTACCCCAGGTGTCTGAAACCAAGATTATGAAGGAAGGAATAAAATATAAGGATTTATCTGAAGAAGAAAAAGAAGATTTTGAAAGTACCTTTGATTCCTTTGAAGATATTCCCAGTGAGATGGTAAACAAAAGCCTTTTCAATATAGATACAGTGGATTTAGTTATAAAGGATTTAATGAATAAGGGAATAAAGGTAGAGGGTGGAGACAAGCTAGGTAAGACTATAATTTTTGCAGCCAATCAAGACCATGCTGATTTTGTAGTTGAAAGATTTAATGCCTTATATCCTGAATATAAAGGGGATTTTGCCCAGGCTGTTTATCATAAAACAAATTATGTGGATAATCGTATAGATAAATTTAAGGACCAGGATTCATATCCTCAGATAGCAGTATCTGTGGATATGCTGGATACAGGAATAGATATTCCAGAACTTGTAAATCTAGTGTTTTTTAAGAAAGTAAGATCAAAGGCTAAGTTTTGGCAGATGATTGGTAGGGGTACTAGATTATGTGAAGATTTATTTGGACCAGGACTTGATAAGGAGAAGTTTTTAATCTTTGACTACTATTATAACTTTGAATTTTTTGAAATAAATAAAAGGGGCCATGAAGGAGGAATTCAAAGGTCTTTAACGGAAAATTTATTTAATATAAAGGTTGATTTGATAAAAGCTTTAGAGCATTTAGATTATCAGGAAGATAAATTTATAGAATATAGAAATGAGTTAATAGACAATATAAATCTTTTAATTGAAGGGATAAATATTGATAGATTTAATGCAAGAATGAGACTCCACTTAATAGATAGATACTCTGATAAAAGAGCTTTTGAAAGCCTAGATGAAATTGATGTAAAAAATCTTAAGGATGAAATTTCACCTCTTATTATATCCACAGATGATGATGAATTAGCCAAGAGGTTTGACTACTTAATGTATACAATACAATATGCCTATCTTGAGAAAAAACCCTACTCTAAGCCTAAGGGAAGGGTGAAAAGGACAGCTAATGATTTAGAGAAAAAAGGCTCTATAGGGCAAGTAGAAAAGAATAAAGAGTTAATTTATGAAATACAGGAAGAAGAATTTTGGGAAGAGGCGGACCTATTTGATTATGAAAGAGTAAGAAAGGCCTTAAGAGAACTTATAAAGCTAATAGATAGAGAGCAACAAGGAGTTTATTACACAGACTTTAAAGATGAAGTAATAGGATTTAAGGAAGGTAGTCCAATATATGATGTTAATGATTTAGATTCCTATAAGGAAAGAGTGGTATCTTATTTTAGAAAATATAGAGATGATCTACCTATTTATAAGCTTAGAAATAATGAGAAGCTAACTAAAGAGGATATCAAATATTTTGAAAAAATCCTATTTGAAGAATTAGGAGATAGGAACTCTTATGAAAAAAATTATGGTGATAAACCTCTTTTAGAATTGATTTCCAGTATTACAGGTATGGATAGGGAGGCTGCTAAAAAAGAATTTTCAAAATTCCTGACAGACGAGAAGTTGAATTCAGACCAGATAAACTTTGTCAATAATATTATTGATTATATTGTTAAAAATGGTTCTATTGAAAAAGAAGTTTTACAGGAATTTCCCTTCAATAAAAAAGGTAGGGTAACAGATCTATTCGATAACAATATAGACCTAGTCAAAGATATTATTTTTACTATTGACAAAATCAATAATAGGTTTAAAATAGGTTAATATTTTAAAGCTTAATAAGTTATTAGGTGGTAAAAGTAAAACTTATCCACTTTTTTCTCTCGGGTATTAGGTATATCCCCTAAATCATTCTGATAGGAACAAGTAGAAAATTGGATAAAGAGAAGAGAGCCTAAAAGGGTCGGCGTCATCAATTTTCTCGTAAATGTGTCTACACTTACTGTGCTTGCTATTAAAGTTATTTAAAAAATTAATATATAAATGAAGCGATTAATTTAAGAATAATTCTTCTTAGAGCAATCGCTTTTTCTGTGTCTATTTTCATTTGTATTCGCGAATTTTCCTTAAAATAGCGAATCAAGTAGCTATTATTTTCACTCTTATATATAAAGGGATAAATAAATTTTGCTAGATTTAATTTTTTACAAGTTAATTTTAAAGGAGGAAGAGTGAATGAAAGAGACACTAGAATACAGCATCCAACTAGCTATGCTCAGGCAATTATTAGTAGAAAAATTAATAGATAAAAGAGAATATTTTAGAATTAAAGAGGTGCTAATGAAAAAATATAATATATTCAGATTTGACCTGCTAAATTATACTTAATATGTTAAAGTAGAACTGCATAAAGGAATACAAAATGGGAGGAATCTTATGAAGAAAGTGGAGGTCATAAAAGGTGGTGGACTTTCAAATGTTGGTAGAAATGGTATAGAAATTAACCTTAAAAGAGTTGCAGCTTATTGTAGAGTAAGTACCGATAGTGAAGATCGGCTTCAGAGCTATCATTCTCAAGTGAAATACTATACAGAATTAATAAATGAAAATTCTGACTGGACCATGGCTGGAATTTATGCCGATGAAGCTATTACCGGTACACAAATAGATAAAAGACTTGATTTCCAAAGGTTAATAAATGATTGTATGAATGGGGATATAGATATGGTTATTATAAAATCTATATCTAGATTTGCGAGAAATACTTTAGACACACTAAAGTATGTAAGACGCCTAAAAGAAATAAATGTAGCGGTATTTTTTGAAGAAAAAAATATAAATACATTAACTATGGATGGAGAGAATCCATGGCAGCTCTTGAATTAAAGGCCAAGGATCAAAGTGAATTTATTTACCTTCCCTTTCCTGATATTGAAATAGAAAAAGCCTTAATGAGATTAGGAGTATCTTACCTTCAGGATTGCAAACTTTATCTTGATAGTCACAACCTACCTGATAAGGTATTAGGAATGATTCCTGATAGTGACAGTATAGTAGAAAGACTAGATATTTTAAATAAGGTCTCAGATATATTTTTGGAAATGGATGGAGATATAGAATACTTTGGAGAACTTATGGACTATATAAAGCCCTCAAATATAGATGAGATTTTTCTACTTGCAGAGACCATGTATGAATTTGAGGTCTATGATGGAATAAGAGATGCAGAGGGTTATGGAAGACATATGATTTGTGAGTCGGGACATTTTGAATATGATCATAATCTGGAAGACTATATTGATTTTAAAAAGTATGGGCAAGAAAAGATAGCAAATGAGACTGGAGCATTTACTGAAAAAAGATACCTTATCTACTATGGCTATAATCAAAAGCTTTTAACTGATATCCCTTAAAACTTATGATATATTATCTGTCTTGAAGGAACTGGAATAATAAAAATAAATTTTACAGAAATAGCATGGGATGATTATACCTATTAGCAGGGACAGGATAAAAAGACACTAAAGAAAATAAATAAGCTTATCCAGGATATTGACCGTAATCACAATGAGGGAATAGGGAAACCTGAGGCATTAAAAGGGAATCTTTATGGATGGTGGTCTAGAGGAATTGATGGGAAAAATAGATTAGTATACAGAATACAAAATAATATAATTGAGGTAGCCCAATATAAAGGACATTATGATGATAAGTAAAAAAATTATATTGATCAAAGCCTTCAAGGAAACCAAAAGCAGACTTGAGGGTTTTGTTGTTTATAATTTGATAAGGATTTAAGCACAGAAGTATAAGCAGAATTATAATTATAAAAATTTAGAAAACTACTCTTCCACCAAGGGAGTAATATCAACCCACGACATCTTTATTGACCTCTCAAGGCACATCGAGTGCGTGGTAGGAATACAGAAAATTCAATAGAAAGATTAGACCATGGAATGGCTAATTATAAACAAAAGCGATATGTCTTTATGAAGTTTCTTCATAAAGAAAAACATATCGTTTTTTCTAATATTGGGAAGGGTAGAAAAGGATGGAAGTTTATGATAAGGTGGAAGTAATTGTGGGAATTAATTACTATTTTGATATATAATATAATTGAGGACACATAAAGAATAAATTAATAATGGTAATGGGTTATTTTAAACTTAAAAGTATTTTTAAAATAGTACTTATAAGAAAAAGTATGTTATCAAAGTTAATGAATCATTTAATTAGGGGGATGATATATGGATATTTTTTCAACACGAGAAATGGCAATGAGTTTTTGGTCTTTAATCTTTATGAGTCTTCTGTTAATAAATACAAAAACCAGAAAATCCATTATTGATATACTGAAAATTATATTCACTAAAAATATGATGATGCCATTTTTTATAATACTAATTTATCTTAAGATACTGATGATGCTATTTATTTTCAGATTTAAAATGGGACAATATGTAGATTTAAAAGAGATCTTGTTATGGGTTTTATTTTCGGGGGTGCCATTATGTTATGGTGTTGTTAATAAGGAACCGAATAAGGATTACATTAAAGAAATTATTAAGGATAATATTAAGTTTATAATTTTGCTAGAATTTATCATAAGTACATTTACATTTCCATTAGGGATAGAATTAATAATAGTCCCAGTATTTACTTTATTATTTCTATTAGAGATTGTATTTGATATGAAGGAAGAATATAAAGATGTTAATAAATTCATTTCATATATTTTGTCAATTTCAGGATTTATTATATTATACAAATCATTTTCTTTGGCAATACAGAATTATAAGGAATTAAATTCAATAGAATCTTTAGTTACTATTATAACACCAATTATTTTAACTATATTGTATATACCGTTAATATTTATATTCAGAATATACTTTAATTATAAGAATATTTTATATAGGTTAAAAATTAAGATAGAATTTAGGTTTGAAGTTATAAATAATAAGATTAGTAATAAACAAAATTTAAAATATGATTATGAAATAGAAAAAGTTGAAGATATATCAACAGGAGTGGCTAAGAGAAAGAATATCATATTGACATTGAAAGAAAAATATGATATTCGAGATTTAGAAAATATATGCATGGAACAATTTGCTTTATATAACTATAAAAATGATGTTGTATGGATATATGTTGCAACTAATCAAGAAAATTATATAATGTCAAATTGGATAATGCAGGCCCAGTGGATAAGTTCTAAACTGGATAAAAAATGGAGGCTATTATTGCTAAGTGAAGTAATAAAAGATGGAATTTATTTTAAGTATAATGATAAATTTGATGAAAGAGAAAAATATTACAAAAAACATATATTCAAAGATGACAAATATTTATTCATAAATAATTTTAAGTTATATGATAGAGTTTCAGAAATAGTTAATCCAATTTTGGAACTTTTTAGAAATGGGGATCACAATGGGTTTATGAAAATATGTAATGAATATAAGGAAGATATCAAAGATATATATTTTAAGTATGGAAACATAGGGATTTCAACAAATATTAATTTTAAAAATTATTTACAAGAATTTCAAAATTTTATAGCAATTGTAGATAATATAATACTATATGCGGTAGATGAATCCAGGGAATCTAAAAACAAAGAATATTTAATAAATATGTCAGTTAAAGAGCTAGATAATATAATCCCCAAAATAGAAGATGAAAGATTTTATTGGATGACTAAACTTAATATTACGGTGGAGGAATATGAGCAAGCTGCATTTATAGACTGAATTTTATTGAAAAAGGTTTATTTGTACACTTAATTATATAATGTTTTATGATAGGAATGAAACCTCCAAAATATTATGACCTATAAAATTATAGTGATATGAGATAATACATTTGTGACAAGAAAACAATAAAAAAGGAAAGACCTCTGATATAATGTTGTTTACCAGAACAAACAAAAATCGGAGGGATCCTTCCTTATGAAAACAATTATAACAGAAGAGATGAGATTTCGTCAAAGGGCAGTTAAATATGCAATTAAATATGATAATAATGCAAAAGCAGCAAGGAGATATCATACTAGTCGTCAACAGGTTCAACGCTGGAGGAAAAGATATGATGGAGACAAGGTCATTGGTCAATAAAAGCAAGAGGCTACATTTAC
>DATGTQ010000162.1 GCA_035301805.1 Tissierellales bacterium | reverse complement strand
AATGACAGATAAGGAAAAAGAAGAAGTTATTGAGGAAATCGTAAGCTGGATAGATATGGAGGTACCTTTAACTAGAGGAGAAGTATATAATAAATTAGATGAATTTGGTATAGATCCTGATAAGGTATTGGAAGGAGAGAGAGAAGGATTAACGGATAAAATAAAATATACTTATTTGGGTCAATCAGGTTGGAGTATTGGAAACACGCTAAATGTATCTATAGGCCAAGGAGAAAATGCCTATACTTCAGTTCAAATGGCTAACTATATTGCTACTCTAGCCAATGGTGGATATAGACATGAGTTAACATTGATAGATAAGATTAAGAATTATGATAATTCAAAAATTGTTTTTGAAGAGGATAAGGAAGCCGAACGTATAAAACTAAATAATTATGAAAATCTAGATCATGTGAAAAAAGGTATGGAGAAAGTGGTCAGTGAGGGAACAGCGAGAAGTATATTTGCTGACTTTCCTATATCAGCAGCCGCAAAAACGGGAACTGCTGAAAGAGCTGGAATAAATCCTGCAACTGGGGATACTTATGATTCCTATGCTTGGTTTGTTGGTTTTGCTCCTTATGAAGATCCTGAAATAGCAGTTTCAGCAATAATAGTTCAGGGTGGTAGTGGAGGCTATGCCGGACCTATGGTAAGGGATATAATTGCAGAGTATTTAGGTTTAAATAGTGAAGAGGAAACTAAAGTTATGCCTTATGGAAATGAATTGGCAAGGTAAAATCCTTCCAATTCATTTTTCAAATAAGAAGGATTTTTAGTATTTTTGAAGAATTACTATTAATAAGGATGCTTTGGAGGTTGTCCTATATGAAAGAAGAATTAGTTTTTTTTAAAGGTACAAAAGAAGGCGTATATGTATATGTTAAAGATGGAAGTTTTGTTAATGTAAAAAAAGAATTGGAGAGGAAGTTAAAAGAATCATTATCTTTTTTTGAAAGTGGAGAAATTATTGATATTAAGGGAAATAGATTATCTAATATGGAAAAAAATGAACTTAGGCATATTATAGAAGATAAATATAATTTAGAAATTATAGAAAAAAATAATACAAAGGAAGAAAAGGTTGAGGAAGGAAAAGGCAAGGCCGATTTTTTTACAGAGATAAAGGAAGGTATGACTAAATTTGTAAACACTACTTTAAGATCTGGACAAACCCTTAATTACGATGGAAATATAGTTATAATCGGAGATGTAAATCCAGGTGCATATGTGGTTGCTATGGGTAACATTATAGTTTTAGGTACACTAAGAGGTATAGCTCATGCGGGATGTAATGGGAATAAAAATGCTGTAGTTGCAGCATATAACCTTCAGCCGACACAATTAAGAATTACGAACATTATTGCAAGGCGTCCTGACAACTTCTTTAAAACTTCCAAGAAACCCGAAGTAGCTAGGATATATAAAGGGGAAGTTTTAATAGAATCATATTTAGTTAAAAATAAGGTATAAAAGGAGGAATCTTTTATGGGAAGAGTTGTTGTAATAACATCTGGCAAAGGTGGAGTAGGTAAAACTACTGCTACGGCTAATATAGGTACAGGCTTAGCTATGTTAGGGTATAAAGTTGCTGTAGTGGATGCTGACATTGGACTAAGAAATCTAGATGTGGTTATGGGATTAGAAAATAGAATAGTTTATGACATAGTAGATGTAGTGGAAAAAGTTTGTAGACTAAAACAGGGTTTAATAAGACATAAAAAATTTGATGGCTTATATCTTTTGCCAGCGGCTCAAACGAAGGATAAAACTGCTATTAGTCCAGACCAAATGATTGAATTAACTAATGAGTTAAAAAAAGAATTTGACTATATTTTAATTGATTCACCTGCTGGCATAGAGCAAGGATTTCAAAATTCTGTTGCAGGGGCAGATGATTCGATAATTGTAGCAACTCCTGAGATATCGGCAGTAAGGGATGCTGACAGAGTTATAGGGTTATTAGAGGCTAAAGGATTAAACAATCCAAAATTATTAATAAATAGGATTAGACCAGATATGGTAAAAAAAGGTGATATGATGAATATAGAGGATATGATAGATATTTTGTCTATAGACCTTATAGGTGTAGTACCAGATGATGAAGAAATAGTAATATCAACTAATAAAGGAGAACCTGTAGTAGCAAGCGAACAAGCTTTAGCAGGTAAGGCCTTTAGAAACATTTCTAGAAGAATGACTGGAGAAGAAATAGAATTACTTAATTTAGATAATGGTGAAGGAACATTTACGAAGATAATTAAAATGTTGTTTGGATAAAAGGGGGTATATCTTTGAATATACTGAAAATGTTTAACAAAGATGAAAAAAAGAGTAAAAGTGTTGCTAAAGAAAGATTAAAACTAGTTCTTGTCCATGATAGAGGTGATTTATCGCCTAAATTTCTTGAAATGATTAAGGGAGATATTATAAGAGTAATCTCTGAATATATGATAATAGATGAGGAAGGTCTAGATATTCAAATGACTAGAACTAGAGGTGAAACAGATAATGAACCTATTCCAGCTTTGGTAGCAAATATCCCTATAATAAAAGTAAAAGAGAAATAATATACAATTAGTAACAAGACTTGAAATTAATAAGCAAAATATGTATAATAGTAATAGTGTTTTAATCAACTGTTAAAACATATATATATAGAAAAAATTATATGCAGGAGGGAATTCAATTGAATAAAAAGTTTTTATCATTAATGCTTGTTTTAGTACTAGTTTCACTAGTAATAGCAGGCTGTGGGGCTGACAAGTCTGAAAAGGAAGAAGATCCAGCTCCTAGTAAGGCGGGGGAAAGTAGTGGGGAGTTACAAGACGGATTTTACTTAGTAAAAATGCCTGTGGGAGACCAAGATAATTATCCACTTGCTACTATGGAAGTAGATAATGGTGAAATAATAGCTTTTGAATATGTTGAAATTTTAGCTGATTCTGGCGAAGAAAAGAATGAAGGCAATTATAAGTATGAAGAAGGTTTAAAAGTTTTAGCTAATCTTAATGAACAATTTAATGAAAAGAAGGACTTAGATGAAGTAGATTTTGATGCAGTATCAGGGGCTACTTATACTAAAGAAAGCTTTAAAGAAATTGTACCTATGCTTTTAGAAAAGGCTGAAAAAGGTGAAGCTCATGACCCAGTTTATAAAGATGGTGAATATGAAGCTAAAGCAGATGAAGATAGTCATGGATGGCTATCAGAAGTTAAGGTGATTGTAAAAGATGGAGAAATCGTAGGTGTAGATTTTTATGATGTTGCTACAGAAGACATGGAAGGTCAAAAAGTAGTATTAGATGATGAAAATGAACCAGTTATGGAAGGTGACGAACCAAAAACAGAACCAACAGATGTGAAAAAGGGAGATATAAAATCCTTAGAAAACTATGCTTATTTACCATCTTTTGATACTATTAAAGCAATTCGTAAACAAATTATAGAGAATAATGGCGTTGAAGATTTAGAATTAGACGCAGTTTCAGGTGCAACAAATACTAAAGATACTATGATAGATTTAGTTACAAAGGCATTAGAAGAGGCAGAATAATAAAAAAACCCTAACATTGTGTTAGGGTTTTTTAAAATTTATTTTTTAAATCCATACTAAAGGAAAGGGAAAACCATGAAAAGAAAAAATAAATATATTATGTATTTAATAGTTACTGTAATGATATTATCTTTAAGTGGCTGTAAAAAGAATACTAAGAAAGAGTCTATGGATAGAACTAATTTTATGATGGACACTGTTATGACTATAAAAGTTTTTGATAGTAATGATGAAAAAATTCTAGATGAGGTTTTTGAGAGAATAGAAGAAATAGAAAGTAAAATGAGTAGGACTATTGAAGATAGTGATATTAATTTAATTAATGAAAATGCTGGAGTAAAGCCTGTTGAAGTTAGTGAAGATGTATATTTAGTTATAAAGACAGCAAAACAATATGCAGAAATAAGTAATGGTGCCTATGACCCTACTATTGGACCATTAGTGAACTTATGGGATATCAATGAGGAAGGTGAAATTGAAAAGGATAGTATTCCCTCTGAAGAAAAAATATTAGAGGAAAAAAGTAAAGTAGATTTTACTAAATTAGAATTATTAGAGGATAATAAGGTTTTTCTTAGTGAAAAAGATATGATCCTAGATCTAGGTGGTATTGCAAAAGGATACGCTGCTGATGAAATAGGAAGGATTCTTAAAGAAAAAGGAGTAGAAAGTGCTATAATTGACCTTGGTGGAGATATATATGCATTAGGCTTTAAGCCTGTGGAACAACCTTGGAAAATTGGTATACAAAATCCTTTTGAGCATAGAGGTAGTTATGTAGGTATTGCAGAAATTAAAAACAAGTCTATTGTAACTTCTGGGGATTATGAAAGATATTTTGAACTAGATAATGTGAGGTACCATCATATTATAGATAGTAAGACTGGTTACCCTGCAAATAATGAACTTTCAGCAGTTAGTATTATTTCAGATAATTCTATGGATGGAGATGCTATATCTACTGCTGTATTTATATTAGGTAAAGATAAAGGGTTACAGTTTATTAATGAATTAGAAGGGGTAGATGCTTTACTTATTACAAAAGATAGTCAAATTTATATGACAGATAATTTTAAAGATATCTTTACCTTGAAAAATAATGGTTTTAAGATTAAATAATATATTGTTTGTAATAAAACCCACCTATTTAAAATAAAATAGAAATAGGACAGGTGGGTGATTTTATGTTTAAAAGAAATAGAACTTTAAGTCGTAATAATAATTATAAAAGATATAAAAATAATAGACTTAAAAGGTTTATAAAAAGTCAATTTAGTAAATTAATAATTGCAGTCATAATATTAATCATTTTATTTATGCTAAAACTAATAAATATTAAACTTACTAATAATGCAATTCAAATAATTCACAAAAGTATTAATTATGAGTTTAGTATAGTAAAAACGGGAGAAAAGTTAAAAACTCATGGAACTAAAATATTTGATCTTTCAGAAAAGATTATATCAGTATTTACCGGGGAAGAAAATTTCGTGGAGTTTCAGGCACCGATTGAAGGAGCAATATACAAACCTTTTGGTGAGTTAAAAGTATCGGATGAAAAAACGGTTTTTAATAATGGAATAGATATTATACCAGAAAAAGGGGAAAGAGAAGTCTTAGCAGTGGCAGATGGTAATGTAGTACAAATAGAGGATAAAGATGCTTTAGGTTTCTATGTAGTTATGGAACATGAAGATTTAAAATTTGTTTTCGGCCATCTACAAAAAGTTTATATGGAAAAAGGTAAGGTAGTTAAACAAGGAGAAAAAATAGGAACTTTAGGCGAAGATAAAAATGGGAATAAGTATCTTCATTTTGAAGTGTGGAAGGATAATAAACCTATAAATCCTGAAAAGGTAATAAATATGAATACAAAATATAATTAGGAGAGATTAAATGAACTGTATTCTAATAGATACAAGAAAAAATGAAAATATAATAGGCATAATAGAAGAAGACGAGCTAGTAGAATTTTATATAGATGAAATAGAGGATGAAAAAATATTAGGGAATATTTACAGGGGCAGAGTAGTAAATGTGCTGCCTGGAATGGAGGCAGCCTTTATAGATATTGGTATTGGTAAAAATGCTTATCTTTATGTAAAAGATATACAGCTAGAAAAAAACTCAACGGATCAAGGAAATATATTAATTCAAAAGGTAGTAAAAGAAGGTGAAGAAATAATTGTCCAAGTTGTTAAAGAACCATTTAAAACTAAGGGAGCAAAAGTTACTACATATTTAAGTCTAGCTGGTAGATATGTTGTGCTGACCCCTTTTGTTTCCAAAGTATCTATATCGAGAAAGATAAAGAATAAAAAAGAAAATAAAAGATTAAAAACTATAGGCAAAGAAGTAAAAAAAGACTCTATGGGAATGATTCTTAGAACTGCCAGTCAAAATGTAAGTAAAGAGAAGATAGAAGAGGATTACAATATATTGGTAAATATTTATAAAAAAATAGAAAGGGAAAGAAATTTTATATCAGCACCAAAACTTTTGTACAAAGATATTGGTCTTGCCTATCAAATTATTAGAGATAGTAATTTAAAGAATATAGATAAAATAGTTGTTAATAGTAAAGAAAAATATGATTGTTTAAAAGAAATAATTGAAATTAATTTTCCCCAATATATAAATAAAGTTTTTTGTGAAGAATTTGATATTTATAAATGGGGAAATATAAAAAAAGAAATTGAAAAAATTCTCAGTGGTAAGATACCATTAGAAAGTGGCGGATACATTGTAATAGACGAAACTGAAGCTTTAACGGCTATTGATGTAAATACAGGAAAATATACAGGGAAAGCAAACCTTGATGCCACAATATTAAAAACAAATTTAGAAGCAGCAAGGGAAATAGGAAAACAATTAAGGCTGCAGGATCTTGGTGGTATAATAATAATAGACTTTATTGATATGAGAAAAAATAAAGATATTTCTTT
>DATGTQ010000161.1 GCA_035301805.1 Tissierellales bacterium | reverse complement strand
ATTTCATGGGGAATTAGTGAAAACAAAGTACATAACTATTCTTTTAACAAAGCTTTTCTTGATGCCAAAATCTCTTTAGAAATTTTACATAATGAAAAGGAACCAGGATATAGAAACATCTATCATAATACTAGCATTTATAGATTATTATCAATACTTTCTAATGACCAAGACACTCAAACTATCATTATGGATATAATAGGTAATTTAATTCAGCATGACTCTGAAAACAATCTGGAGCTAATACATACTTTTAAAACTTATATAAAAAATAAAGGCAACGTAAGTAAAACAGCCCGCACCCTACATTTACATAGACAATCACTTTTATACAGGCTTAAAAGAATTGAGGAAATTACTGAATTATCTCTGGATAATGCCGATGATGTTTTCCTTTTGGAACTCTGTATTAGATTATGGGATAAGAAGGATAAATTGTTAATATAGCAAATAACTTCATTCTCATTTAAGTCAGATTTAAATAAGTTTTAAATACAAAATACTCCTTTCTAATATCTTAACTTCAATACTTCTTAGAAAGGAGTATTTTTAAATATATATTATAAAAAGATAACCCTTCCCTTATTATTAAGCCCCTTACTTCTCTATTTTTTGAATTTTTATATTTTTTTATTTTCTTTGTTTATTTTATTTGTAGAATAAAGTCTACTATCCACATATAATCGTATTTATTAGTTTTAGCAGACTTTCCCTGTTATAAATAAACTTTTATATATTTAATTGCACTCTTTTTCTACTATTTTTAAAGCTTGATCTAAATCAGCAATTAAATCATCTACATCTTCTACCCCAACTGAGATTCTTACTTGCCCATCTTTAATACCAACCTTTTCTCTCTCCTCTTTTGACATATCAAAGTGGCTCATAGTTGGCGAATGTTGGATCAAAGAATCTATATTACCTAGACTTGTTGCAAGACTAAATACTTTAACATTATCCATTAATATTTTACCTGCTTTCAAACCACCTTTAATATCTGCACTCATCATTCCACCAAATCCACCATGCATTTGTTTTTTAGCAGTCTTATGAGTAGTATGGCTTGGAAGTCCTGGGTAATAAACCTTTTCAACTTGTGGATGACTATCTAGAAATTCAGCTACTTTCATTGCATTTTCACATTGACGTTCCATCCTTATACCTAATGTTTTCATACCTTGCATTAACAGCCAAGCATCGAAAGGTGATATTACTGAGCCAAATACCTGTAGTATGGGAAACCTTGCCCTATCAATTAGTTTTTTACTTCCCGCTATAACTCCTGCCACTACTGTACCATGGCCGCATAAGAACTTAGTTCCACTATGAACTACTAAATCTGCTCCTAATTCTATAGGTTTTTGTAAATACGGTGAAGCAAATGTACTATCAACAATTAACTTTGCACCATTTTTATGGGCTATTTTAGAAATTTCTTCAATATCACTAATTCTTAATACTGGATTTGCTGGTGTCTCAACATAAATACATTTAGTATTTGGTCTAATTGCCTCTTCCACTTGAGATAAATCTGAGGTATCTACTAAGGATATTTTTATACCAAAGTCTGTTAGTACATTTTTAATTAGTGCAAAAGTACAACCGTAGATTACATCTCCTGCTATTACATGATCTCCATTTTTAAGTACTGTTAAAAGTGCTGTTGATATAGCTGCCATACCAGAGCCTACAGCTAATGCAGCCTCCGCATTTTCTAAAATGGCAATCTTTTTTTCTAATTCCGCCGCTGATGGACTACCAAATCTAGTATAAGTAAAGCCTTGATCTTGATTTTGGTTTAATCTAATAGCTTCATCAGTACTTTTAAATACATAAGTTGATGTTTGATAAATTGGACTGACATGGGCTCCTGTTATAGGGTCATGCTCTTGACCAGCATGAATTATCTTAGTGTTGAATTTCATATCTTTATAATCCATTATACTTCCTCCCTTTACTCGATTATTTATTTAGTCTAATTGCTTACGACTACTTCTATGATAATATATAAAATTCAACACATCATCTAACGAATTGTATGAATTTAAGCATTATAATTTAGTCAATATTTTACCTTTTTAAAAAAACCATACCTACCATATATACTGTATTAATAAACAGTTGTTATATGGCATTATGATTTTACTGATTTGCAGAATATTCATTTACAAAAAATTAGAAACCTCAAATTTTTTATCGTTAAAAGCTCCTTGTACATCAACTATAATTAGAGCCCTGTTTGTTTTATTCACAAAATCCCCACTAACTCATTTAGAATTTAAAATGTATATCTTTATTTAGTTTCTATTTTTATACTCCCTAATTCTACTGAAGTCATAATTTTATTTTTTCCATCACCTATTCTGCCTTTTAGCTTAGTATTCGACTTTTCATTAACTTCTAATGGAAAATCAGACTTTATATTTCCTAAACTAGTATCAGCTTCAATATAAAAACTTGAATTTTTAGGCAACTTGATTTTAATACTACCAGAATCAGATTTAGCAACTATATCCGAATTTAAATCATCATACTCTAATTCTATACTTCCTAAATCAGTCTCAACTTCTAAATCACCGACAATATTTTTTGCCTCTATAGATCCTACGTCAGCAGACAACTTGTTTTTTACAGAGGATACATTATCTATTGATATCTTCCCCAAGGAAGACTCTACATTTACTTCCTTTGTATCTACATTCTTAATATTTATATCACCTAAATCTCCTTTTACATATAATTTATCTAATTCTAAACCTTCAATTTGTATAGAACCTAGATCTGCTTCAAGATTTAAACTATTCGTATAAGAACTAGGAATAATAATATCTAAATATAAATCTATCTTTGGTGAAAGATTAATTTTATAATTACTTTGTGCCTTAGCATTAATAGTAAGCTTATTACCTGAAGATTTTGTATTTAAGTTTGTTCTAATATTAGAGGGAATATCTCCATAATAACGTACTGAAATATCTTCTCTCTCTTCGGAAATAATATTAACTTTTGCAAAGGTCACTTCTATATCGATTTTATTTATTCCATCAATATTTACAGTATCTTTTTCATCTATGTCCCTATAATCTTTTGAATTTTCTTTATCATTAGATTCCCACGGATTAAATCTTATATTAAATATATGACCTGGCTTATTTCCTGATAAATTCCCGAGTAAAAATATTGCTCCAATAGCTATCAATATAATACCTATTAATATAGTTACTAATCTTTTTATAATCACTTACTACCCCCTATCTTTTAGTTTTAAAATATTAAACAAACTGTGTTTTTGCTATCCTTTTATCTTGCCCAGTTCTCTACAACCTCTATTATTCTAACCGTTCCCTATATCATATCATCGTCTAATTTTTGTGCTTCTTCTGCAATTTGTTTATGAGAAATAATAATATTATCAAGATAAACAAGAGATAATTTCCTCTCATATAGAAACAGATATACTTTGGCTCCTTCACTAATAAGTTCATCGATTATCTTCTTTAACCTTTTTAACTCATCTGTATCAAAATAATCGCATTCAAAAACAATATCATTATTTTCTATTTTTTCTTTAATTTCTTTAATACTTAAATTGGATTTTTTCCTAATAATTGAGATATACTTTATAATATTTTTATCATTTTCAATTTTCATTTTCATCAAAACCATAAAGTGTTCCTCCATAAAATTTATTCTTATTAATCCAAGATAACACCAATATGATTTTTCATACTCACCTTTATTATATAACTTTTAACACAAAAAGAGCACCTAAATTTCAACGGTGCTCTTTTATATTAATTGTTATATTAAGTTGCTAACTTTAATATACTTATTACATCTTCTTTATAAAGAGGTTTAAAGCTTCCTACTGGACCATTCTTTGTACATTTTTCAGCCATTAGTTCAAATTCATCTGTAGGTATATTGTATTCCGTCAAAGATACCGGCATATTTATATCCTTAATAAAGTTTTCAAAGCTTTCAATACCTTCTAAGGCTATTTCCTCTAGGGTTTTATTATCTTTTGATACACCAAAGACCTTTACAGCAAATCTGGCAAATCTATTTAAATTCTTCTTATATACATATTTCATCCATGCAGGCAAAATAATAGCTAAGGTTACTCCATGGGTAGTACCATATAATGCTGTTATTTCATGGCCAATCCTATGGCTGCCCCAGTCCTCTTCTCTACCTAAGCCTAAAATACCACCATGAGCAATTGTACCACCTAACATAATTTCAGCTCTTGCATCGTAGTCATTAGGATTTTCTTTTAGTTTATATCCATTCTTTATAACTGACCTTAATGTAGCTTCACTTAATTCATCTGTTAAATCTACATTAGTAGTATGAGTAAAGTACCTTTCTAAAACATGAGATATAATATCCACAATCCCTGCGAAAGTCTGGTGTTCGGGTAAAGTCAAGGTAAGTTCTGGATTTAATATTGCAAACTCTGGTCTTAAACAATCATCTTCAATTCCTCTTTTAAGCATACCTTCTTCATTTGTAACTATTGAGCTAGAGCTTGTTTCGCTACCTGTGGCTGGCAATGTAAGAATAACTCCAATAGGTAGTGCTTCCCTAAAAGTCCCTTCTCCTGTGAAACATTCCCAGATATCTCCCTCATAGGGCACCCCTGCAGCTATAGCTTTAGCTGAATCTATTACACTTCCACCACCTACAGCTAGTATAAAAGAAATATTTTCTTCTTTACAAATTTCTATTCCTTCTCTAACTAAAGTAAGTTTCGGATTTGGCTCTACACCAGAAAGTTCTATTATTTCTATTCCCTTTTCATTTAACAACTTAATAACCTTATCATATAAGCCAGTTTTTTTAATACTTCCTCCCCCATAATGGAGAAGTATTTTCTTATGGCTTTCAGATAATACTTCTGGTAATTGGTCTACAGAGTCCTTACCGAAAACTAATTTTGTTGGATTATAATATTCAAAACTATTCATTTAATCCCTCCAATTTCTGCCTTAGTTAATTATTTATATCTATAGGTATTAAACTTTTTCATAACTTCGTCCATTTGATCTTTTGATAATAAATTTGGTTCTCCTAAAGTTTTAGTTAAATAATATATTTCTGATACAAATTCTAAATGCTCTGCTGTAGAAAAAGCTCTTCCCACATTAGTTCCTAAGGCAATAAGCCCATGATTAGCTAGTAGGACGGCATTTCTATCTCCTATACTTTCCAAAGCATTTTCTGCTAACTCTTGGGAACCATAAGTTGCATATTTAGCACATTTTACATCATATCCAGCAAAGCCTATTAAATAGTGTACAGGCTTTAAATCCCAACCCATGGAAGAAATAGCAGTAGCAAATTTAGAATGGGTATGAACAATAGCATTAGCATCTTCTCTATTTTTATAAAAAATCAAATGCATCCCTATTTCACTTGAGGGTTTTAAATCCCCTTCTATTACTTCACCATCTAAATTAACAATTACTATATCCTTAGGTTTCGTTTCAAAATAGTCTAAACCACTGGGGCTAATTGCAACTAGACCTTTTTCTCTATTGAAAATACTAATATTTCCTCCTGAACCTGTAGTTAAATTATGAGTTATAAGTTTTCTCCCATATTCTACAATTAATTCTCTTTCCTTCTTCATCTAAAAAAACCTCCCTAAATTTATCTACTTACTTTCTAATAATATTGAGCAACTTCCGTTTCAAAATATCTATGAAGGTCATAGGGAGCATATATTCCTTTATCAGTCACTACACCACTTACAAGATGAGGAGGAGTTATATCAAAAGATGGGTA
>DATGTQ010000160.1 GCA_035301805.1 Tissierellales bacterium | reverse complement strand
GATAACCTATTTACTCCCATTATTAATAGGTTATACAGGAGGTAATATGGTCGGTGGCAAAAGAGGTGGAGTAATTGGTGCTATATCAACTATGGGAGTAATAGTTGGAGCAGATATTCCTATGTTTTTAGGGGCAATGGTTATGGGGCCTTTAGGAGGTTTTGCAATAAAGAAATTTGATGAACTAATAGAGGGCAAAGTAAAAACTGGATTTGAAATGTTAGTTAATAATTTCTCAGCAGGGATTATAGGAATGTTAATGGCAATGCTTGCTTATTTAGCTATAGGGCCATTAGTGTCAGGTTTAAGTATTGCATTAGGTAAAGCGGTAGAATTCATTGTAAATGTAGGACTTTTACCACTTTCTTCAGTAATAATAGAACCAGCTAAAATATTATTCTTAAATAATGCAATTAACCATGGTGTATTAGGGCCAATAGGGGTTCAAGAAACTAAGGAAATAGGAAAATCTATATTCTTTCTTCTTGAAACAAATCCTGGTCCAGGATTGGGTGTTTTATTAGCTTACTTGGCATTTGGTAAAAAAACTATTAAGCAATCTACGCCAAGTGCTATAATTATACACTTTTTAGGGGGAATACATGAAATATATTTCCCATATGTCTTAATGAATCCGGCTTTGATTCTTGCAATTATTGCAGGAGGGGCAAGTGGAGTATTTATTTTTGATCTATTTAATGCAGGTCTAGTAGCTACACCTTCACCAGGAAGTATAGTTGCACTGTTTGCAATGACACCTAAAGGTTCTTTTGTAGGGGTATCCTTAGGAGTATTAGTATCAACTGCAGTATCTTTCTTAGTAGCATCTATATTTGTTAAATCTTCTAGTAAAGAATTAAATGATGAAGAGCTAGAGAAAGCAACAGTAAAAATGAAAGAATTGAAGAATAAAAAAGAGGAAAGTATTGAGATAGAAGGAGAAATAAGAAAAATTGTATTTGCATGTGATGCGGGAATGGGTTCTAGTGCTATGGGTGCCAGCCTTTTAAGAGATAAGGTTAAAAAAGCTGGATTAGATATACCTATTGTCAACTGTGCTATCGAGGATATTCCAAAAGATGGTGATATTATAATAACTCATAAAAATTTAACAGAAAGGGCAAAGGAAAAAGCCCCAGATAAAAGGCATATTTCCATAGATGATTTTCTAGCTACTTCTGTTTATGAAAAGTTAATAGGGGAATTAATAAAAAGAGGAAAATTAAATAATAATGAAGAAAGAAAACAAAAAGATAAGACTGTATCAGATAATATATTATTACAAGAGAATATTATTCTTGGATTAGATAGTAGTAACAGAGAAGATGCAATAGATTTAGTAGGTAAATTATTAGTAGAAAGTAATTATGTGAAACCTGGATATATAAAGTCTATGCATAGGAGAGAAGGAATAATGTCAACTTATATAGGAAATGGTGTGGCAATTCCCCATGGAGATAAAAATTCTAAAGATGAAATAATAAAATCTGGAATAGCTGTATTACAATATCCAGAAGGTATTGATTATGGAGATGGTCAAATTGTTCATTTAGTAATTGGTATTGCAGGAAAAGATAATGAACACTTAAGTATATTGTCCAACCTAGCCACTTTATTAGAGGATGAGAAAATAGTAAATGAGCTAATTAATGCAAAAAATATTGAAGATGTATATAACATTATTGTAAATAGAGATTAGTGGAAGCTAAATAGTACAGTTAGGAGGAATAGCTATGAAAAAGGCTATACAATTTGGGGCAGGTAATATTGGGAGAGGATTTATAGGGTCCCTATTATTCTCCTCCAATTATCATGTAATATTTACAGATATTAATCAGGATATTGTTAATGCTATAAATGAAGATAAAAAGTATTTAGTTGAAATAGTAGGGGAAAAGGTTCGAAAAGAATATATTAAAAATATTTCTGCTATATCATCTCTTGAGGAAAAATTAATTGAGGAAATGAATGAAGTAAATTTAATAACAACAGCAATTGGACCTAATGTTTTAGATAAAATAGCCCCTACAATAGCATTAGGTATTCAAAAAAGATATCAGAGTAAAAATAATAATTATATGAATATTATCCCTTGTGAAAATATGGTTGGTGCAGCAGATTATTTAAAAGAACAGGTTGAAAAACATTTAAATGATAAGGAAATAGAATTCATGAATTCACATATTGGATTTGTAAACTCTGCAGTAGACAGAATTGTTCCACCATTAGAAAATAGAGGAGAAAATATTCTCCATGTGGCAGTAGAGGAATTCAGTGAATGGATTGTAGACGAAACAAGGTTTAAGGGGGATATTCCTGAAATAAAGGGGATGGAATGTACTAATAATTTAATAGCTTATATAGAAAGAAAGCTGTTCACGTTAAATACTGGACATGCTATAACTGCATATTTAGGATATTTAAATGGATACAAAACTATACAAGAAAGTATTGAAGATCCATATATTCAAAAGATAGTACTAGCTGCGATGAGTGAAAGTGGAGAGGTTTTAATAGAGAGATATGGATTTAATAGGGAGAAACATGAACAATATATGGAAAAAATCTTATCAAGGTTTAAAAATCCATATCTAAGAGATGAAGTAATAAGGGTAGGAAGACAACCTTTGAGAAAATTAGGGAATAATGATAGATTAAT
>DATGTQ010000159.1 GCA_035301805.1 Tissierellales bacterium | reverse complement strand
ATACTTTATGAAAAAGGCATAGATAGTATTTTTTCAATAGTTAATAAACCTATGACTCTTGAAGAAGCTATGGAAAATGCAGGGTTTCTCTTAGAAGATGTAGCAGAGAGGATAATAAGGGTATTGAATATAGTGTGGAGTAAATATTATGATAAGATATGAAATTATGTGGGAATAGAGAGCCTGGAATGGAAGACTTATTAAATCGACTTATAGAAGGGAGTGAAACATTAAAGATGGCTAAAGAAATGTTAAGAAAGATATCTGATGACGAAAGACTAAGAGAAAAATGCTATGTTAGAGAAAATGCAAGACGAGATGCTATATCTAGATTAGAATATGTAGAAAGAAAAGAAATGAAAAAGGGAAAATAGAAATAGCCAAGAAATTAATAAATATAAATCTTTCATTAGATCAAATAATAGAAGCAATAGGTCTAACAGAAGAGCAAATAAAGAAATTGAAATCTAAACCATCCTAAAGGATGGGTTTTGTTTTTGGGAATGGTCAGCTCGAGCTAAGCTATATAACCCTCTTTTTACAAGCTATCCAAGTGAAATTCTTAAAGATTTAGTTGAATTCTATACAAGTGGAGATTTAGTAAAACATACATCTGTAACTCTGCGGGAAGCTTTTACTGGATTGTTCTATGGGACAATCATTGGGATTGTTGTAGGATTATTATTAGGGCAGTTTAAAATGTTGGGAAAAATCCTTCTACCTATTATTACAGCAATTCACGGCATTCCTCAGTTAACTTTAGCACCGGTTTATATTCTATGGTTTGGCCTTGGTCTTACATCAAAAATCTTTCTTGCAGGGCTTATGGTTTTCTTTCATGTATTTTTTGCTACTTATGCAGGTATTCAGAATGTGGAACCTAAACTTATTGAATCAGCAAATTTACTTGGAGCAGGAAAGGTACAAACACTTATACATGTAGTATTGCCATCAAGTATGCCTTGGATATTATCAGGTATTCGTGTTGGTGTAGGTTCTAGTTTAGTGGGAGCTATTATTGGAGAATATATAGGAGCTTCAGCAGGTTTTGGTTGGATGATTGCTTATGCAACTTCCTTTTTTAATATAGCTCGAGTTATGTCTTGTATTTTTATTTTATTAGTTGTTGGTATATTTTTGAATTTCTCTCTTGATAAAATGGAAAATTATTTACTTCGTTGGAGGGCAACGACGAACCCATCTATGGAACGTAGAAAAAACATATGACTATAATTTAAACTTAAGCAATGAAAGGAGATATATAAATGAAAAGATCTTTAGTATTGATTTTAGCAATTATCTTAATAGCAACTATGGTAACAGGTTGTACATCAAAATCAACATCTCAAGGTGAGGAAGAACTTGAAAAAATTATAATTTCAGAAATGCGTGGTGAATCTTGGCTTCCTGTTTATGTAGCTGAAATGCTTGGATACTTTAAGGATGAAGGATTAGAGACAGAATTTGTTGTTTATAAGGATGGGCCTATCGCTTTTCAGGGAATGCATGCAGGAGACTCCCAATTTTGTATGCTATCAACTGAACCGGTTTTACGTGCTTTTGAAGAAGGGTTAGAATCTAAGATAATTATTCCAACTGTTAAAAGTAAACAATATATGTTTGCTTCTAATGTGGATATTACAAATATTGAAGAATTAAAAGGTAAGGCTATTTTTGGGGGTATGCCTGGCTCGGCTCCATATTCCTTTGTTATTTCTGCCCTTGAAGAAGCAGGATTAACAAAAAACGATGTGGAATGGATTAACATGGAGTATGGCGCTGCTTTAGCTGCTCTTGAAGAGGGTAGTATTGCAGCTGCATATTTTGATGGTATTTATATAAATGAATTAGAAAAGATAGATGCAAATATTTTAATTAATACTTGTGATCCAGAGCAACATAAAGCTATCTATGGTTCTGAATATTATGAATCTCAAATGGTTACTGTTACTAAAGAATTTGCTGAGGAAAATCCCGAGACCGTTCAGAAATTTGTTAATGCTGTTATGAAAGGTATTAAGTGGCAATCAGAGCATAGTGATGAAGAAGTTGCAAAACTTGTGGCACCTATGTTTGAAGGTAAAGATATGGTTGAAGTTATTGGGATTTTAAGGGGCTCACTTACAAAGGATGGAAACTATTCTAAAGAAGGATATGAGGCAATTGAAAATTTCTGCTTGGAACAAGAAATTTTAAAGAAACCTATTGGATATGAAAATGTAATTGATATGACCTATGTAAATAATGCAAAACAGGAATTGAACAAATAATATAAGGTTAGTAATAAAAGCAAAATTAAGGGGATAATTATGGCATATATAGTTTTACAGGATATTGAAAAATACTATGGTACAAAACATATTTTGAAGAAGACTAATTTAACTGTTGAAAAGGGAGAATTTGTAACTTTGCTAGGAGCTTCTGGATGTGGAAAAAGTACTTTATTGAGATGTCTTGCTGGATTAGAGCAGGTGAGTAGTGGGAAAATTTTTCTTGATGGGAAAGATATTACTAACATAAGTCCTAAGGATAGAAATGTAGGAATGATTTTCCAGCAATATAGTCTTTTCCCTAATTTAAATGTTTACAATAATATAGCATTTGGTCTTAAAATGAAGAGAGTAGAAAAGGACATTATTTATGAACGTGTTAATAATGCTATTAAAATGGTTGACCTTACTGGAAATGAGAAAAAATATCCATCTCAGCTTTCAGGAGGGGAACAACAGAGAGTGGCTTTAGCTCGATGTATTGTTACAAGACCAAAAGTACTTCTCCTAGATGAACCCTTAAGTGCAATTGATGCCAAGCTTCGTAAATCCCTTCAATCAAGAATTAAAGAGATTCATAAAGAACTTGGTATGACTTCTATATTTGTTACTCATGATCAGGATGAAGCTATGACAATGTCAGATACTATACATTTAATGAGGGATGGAGTTATAGAACAGTCAGGTAATCCGATTGATCTTTATAGTAAACCTAAGAATAGCTTTGTAGCTAGTTTTATAGGGAATTATAATATTATACAAGGGAAGACTTTTTCTAAATTAGTTAATGAAGAGTATTCAGAAACTAATAATGTTGTTATTCGACCGGAGATTATTCACATTTCTACTACTAATTATAAAAAAGAAGATGATTATTATTATTTCTCGGGTAATATTATTAAGGTTCTTCCTCAAGGTAATATTATTCGATATACTGCTAATATAGAGGGGACATTATTTGATATTGATGTTCTTAATAATGGAACAGATTTTTATGATATAGATCAGCAGGTGTTTTTTAGGGTTGAGAAGGATTCCTGTATTAGTTTATAGATGACTTATTATAAAGGAAGTGATGAGTTGGAAAGAAGTAGGAAGATTTTAATAGTTTCTCATTGTATATTGAACTCAAACGCTAAAGTAGAAGGATTAAGTCAGTATGAAGGAATATTTAAAGAAGTAGTAGATATGATTCATGAAGAAGGTATTGGAATTATTCAGCTTCCTTGTCCTGAAATGATAATGTACGGTATTAAAAGGTGGGGACATGTAAAAGAACAATTTGATACTTTATTTTACAGAGAAAATTGTAGAAAAATGTTGAAGCCAATAGTTGGACAAGTAAAAGGTTATACGGATGCAGGATATGAAATAGTAGGTGTTTTAGGGGTAGACGGTAGTCCAAGTTGTGGCGTGAGCTTAACTTGTTCAGGAAATTGGGCAGGAGACTTTTCATCTAAAGAAGATATAGAAGATAAAGTAAAGGATTTAAAGATAATAGAAAGTTCAGGAGTATTTATGGAGGAATTAAAAAGATACTTTGAAGAATATAATTTAGAAATTCCATTTGTAGCTATAAATGAAGATGATGTATATAGTTCTTTAAATGATGTAAAAGAGTTTTTAAAGAGATAATGATAATATAACCTTGGTCAATGTATAAATGATAATCTATAGAGCTGTTTATAAATAGCTCTATTTTTATTGTTTAAGTGAGTTACTGAGCTAGCTAGGATCGTCTCCGGCGACGTACTTGTTTAATTATTGGCATAAATATTTTTTAGTATATAGTAGTTACTGCCAGTAACTACTATATTTTTAAAAAATATGAATGTTTCAGTATTAGAATGGCTAGTAGTAGCTGTATTAATCTATAGTTCAATTACAATGATTGTAGAATTAAGAAAAGTGAAAAAAGATGGAGCCACTGGATAAATATTTGAGGGATTTAAATAAACCTAGAAAGGGATTGGTCAAATTATTGAATTCTAGTTTTGTGAGCCAGTCAAAACTGTCCTAGCTGATTCACATATTCCTAAAATTGCCTTGTATGTATAAATGGATTGAGTCAAAAATATACATGGGGTGATAAAAGTGAAAGAAAATAAAAAGAATAAAAAGAATGAAAAAATGGATAAGAATTTTTTTAAACAGATGAACTATGAAATTGCTGCTGAGCATGGCATAATTGAGAATGAAGAAATGAAAGAGAATAAAGGATTAAATAAAAAGAACAAGAAAAAGAAAAGCAAAAAATAAAGAAGAACCTAGTTACCATAGTTTATGGTAGCTAGGTTTTTCTTTATTAAAATATATGAAAGATGAAAATAACTGATATAACCTACAATATATTTCGTAGTTATATGATATTATAAAAATTTTAAATGTGTAATCTCCATTTCCCTAAAAATAAAGGAAAAAAGTTTTACAGATTAAACATATGACCATGGGTATTTAGTGAAATTAAGCTTAAGAAAATTTGTTGAAATATAGAACATAATAGTATAATAAAGAGTATACTTATAAATTGAAAATCTACTATCTTATGGAGGCTAGAATATGAAAGTTAAAAATTTAATAGAACAATTTGAAGACTTTAAAGTAATAGCTGGGAAAGGTGGTTTAGAGAGAAACATTAGTACAGTGAGCGTCATGGATGCTCCGGATATATATAACTGGATGAAAGGTGGAGAATTTTTAATTACCACCGCTTACATAATGAAGGGTGATCCATTAGAATTAAAAGATTTAGTTATTAAATTAGATAAAAATGGAGCTTCAGCATTAGGATTGAAATTGGGAAGATTTATAATGGAATTACCTTTAGAAGTAAAAGAAACTGCAGATAAGTTAAATTTTCCTATTATTTATATACCAGTATCTTATGCTTTTACTGATGTTATTAATCCAGTTCTTGCAAGTATAGTAAATACTCAAGCTAAGAAACTGGAAATGTCTGAAAAAATTCATAAATGTTTTACACAAATAGTTATAGAAGGGAAAGGAACAACAGATATAGTAGATATGCTATATGGAATATTGGATAAGGATTTAGTATTTATAGATTTAGTATTTAATAAAACTTATATTAGGGGTAACTCTGAAGATTTTCAAAAAGATATAAGAAAAAAATTGTTGGATAAGTATTATAAATATCCAGTTCAAACAGGAAGCTCTATATATGGATATATTATTATTAAAGATAATAAATTAGAAGGATTAGATAAAAGGACGATAGAACATGCTAGTACGGTACTTAAACTAAATATTCAAAAGGAAATATCTAATCGACAGATAGAACAAAAATATAAAGATGAATTTATACAAGATTTAATATTAAACAATATAAGAACTGTAGAAGAAGCGAACAATAGAGCTTCTTTATATGGTTGGAAAATGGATAAAGGTTTATCTTGTCTAATAGTAGATATAGATGATTTTAAAGAGCAATTTATATCTTTAAAAGGAACTAAATGTTTAGAGGAAGAAAAAAAGAATTTATTCAATTTGGCTAAAGATGTAATTAAAAAGAATCTATATAAATACTACTATACAACTTATAGTGATAGCATAGTATTCCTAGTAGAGCCTGATCTAAAATCAAAAGATGAATTTTTTAAAAAACTTCAAAATATATCTAAAAGGATAAGAGAAAAAGTGAGTAGCTACAGTGATTTTACAGTTACTGTAGGTATAGGAAGTTATAAAGAATCTATATTGGACGTATATATTAGCTTTGTAGAAGCACAAAAAGCTGTAAGAATTGGAAGAACTATTTACGGGAATAATTATACTCATGTTTATTCTGAACTAGGAATTTATAAGATGCTCTATGATTTATCTTTAAAGGAAGATTCTAGTATCTTTTGCAATAAATATTTAGATGAACTTATAAAATATGATGTAGAAAATAATGGGGAATATATGAAGACTTTAGATTGTTTAATAAAAAATGATTGGAATTTAAAGCAAACGTCTGAAGAATTATTTATTCATTACAACACTATGAAGTATAGATTTAATAAAATTTGTAATTTAGTTAATTTGGAATTAAATGATGGAGAAAATAAATTTATAATTGAGCTTTGTTTAAAACTGATGAAGATGAAACAGCAATACTCTTTGTACATGAAGACTAATATATAGTCTTCTTTTTTATCCTCTACGGACAATGTTTATATAGTATGTTAGATGTATAATTTAATTAGACAAAAATAATAGGGAGGGAAGATTATGTACACAACAAAAGTAAATATGCTAAATGATACTTTAGCTTCAGTTAGGAACCAATCTTTGTCTGATCCCGATAAGAAATTGAAAAAGACAGGTAGAATTATTTTGAAGAACGGATTAGTAGTAGATCCTAAAAATAAAATAGAAGAAGTATTAGATATAGCTATTATGAACGATGAAATAGTAGAAATAGGGGAGAAAATTTATATAGAAAAAGGAGATATGACAATAGATTGTGAAGGTTTATTAGTAGTACCAGGTTTAGTGGATATGCACCTTCATTTAGGAGATTTATTTGAAGTGAGTACCAACCCTATTTATGAGGCGGTTGCAGATGGGGTAACTATGGGACTTTCACCAGGAGCAGGGAATACTTTTATGGCACCCGCTTTATTAGGAGCAGAAGTAGATAGAGGAATACCAGTAAATATAGGTCTGTATCAAGGGGCAGCCAGTGTTTTATCCACTATGTTATCAGTAGACGAATTGATTAAACTGTATAAAGGAGAATTAGATGAAGACACAGCCTCGAAAAAAATGACTAGAAATGGCATTACAAATACTACAGCACCATTAATTGTTGGTATTAAAGACCATATGGGGCATTTTATAATGACTGATGAAAATATAGATAAAATTTTTGAGATAACTTCTAAAGCTAATTTAATTTATATGACTCATACTCAGGATCCAGATCATGCTATTAGATTAGCAGAATTGTCAAAAGGTAGACCTATTCATTTAGGGCATACTACAGCTGCGGGTTGTGGAACTCATAAAGATGCTGTTGAGTCTATGAGCTCAATGATAGAGTTATGTAAGAAAGAACACATTACTGGAGAATTTGTAACAACTATGTTAAGAAAGAGTAGAGGAAGTAGAGAAGGTATTATAATGTCTAAAAAATCGCAAGAATTAGCTTATGAAGCTTTGGAAAATGGTATTGTAGATGTATTAATATCTGATGGACAAAATGATGCTACTATGAAAGGTTTTGGGGATACAAGAGACAATATCCCAGCAATATTAGAATTAGTAGAATTAGGAGTACTAAGTTTATCTGATTCTGTAGCTACAATGACCTATAATCCAGCAAGATTGATAGAAAAAAGAACGGGGAATGAATGGTGGACTGAAAAAATTGGTCATTTGGGCAAGGGAGCTTTAGCAAATATAACGGTTATCGATAAAAATACAAAATCTATGATTTATACTATGGTAAATGGAAAAGTAGTTGGCTTTGAGAATAGGGCGATTAGACGTGGAAGTGGAGCAGGTGGATTTGTAAGTAAATTTGGGATGGTAAAGAGATTAGGAGTAGGAGACCTGGTCATGTTTTCTTATAATAGATAATTAAGAGAATATCTCTATTAGAATAGGAGGTACATCATGGAGAATATAAAGATTGATAAAAAACAATATGGTACTGGTCCTTTAAGGGGATTTTTAATATCTGTTGGGATTGGGTTTCTAATATATTTTGTTTTAAGTAATATCAATGTAGTGAGCAGTTGGTTAGATTATAACACTATAATAGAAAAAGCTGGGCATGATCCATTCTATAAATTTATTTGGTATATTATGAATTTTACAGAAGCACAGTTTTATTCTGGTTTTTTTGCCTCTATAAGTTTGATTTTGGGTGGATTTATAGCTTGGAGATTAGATGTGAAAAACTCAAACTTTGCAGGATTTAGTGTATCTTATGGCTCTAATTTATGGCCTTGGGTATTAGCCTCTCAGTTATTATCACTATTTATTGCGATATTTGTTTTAAGATATACAAGATTCTTTGATATTGAAGAATATACTTGGTTACCAACATTTATTACTGTAGTAGGTGCTCCACCAGCAATAATGTTATTATATGGGCCAAGCTTGAAGGCATTATTAACAGGGTCCATACTTGGTGGAATTATGGGTTTTCCAGTAGGTTTTTGGATAACTAATAATATAATTCCAGTTTTAGATGTACCAGGAGTTGTTTCAAATGTATTCACTATGGCTATTACCGGAATATTAATATGCGCCATATGTAAGGCTTTACCTTGGATGGAAAAGGTACCAGCTAAGCCATTGAAAAGAGAGGATAAAACAAAAGCAGAGATTGTGGAAGAAATGGGGAAACCATTGTGGTTCGTGAGAAGAGTATTTGCAGACTTTTCTGAAGCTCAATTTTATGCAAATGAAATTGCAGGATTATTTGTTATTTTAGGAGTATCTTTAGATTGGATCTTGAATGCAAATCATGGGGCTTATGGATCAGGTGCAATTCCTGCTATTATACTTTCTCAATTTATTGGCTCGGCGGTAGGGGTATATTTATACTTTGATAAATATGTAGAAAAAGGATGGTATGGGACATACGTACCAGTAGTGAGCGTTGGGCCAGGATGTGTACTAATGTTCGGGACGTCTGTAGGGATTGCTGTTACAGCAGGCGTATTGGGAGGTATAATAGGGCCTCCTTTAGCGGAATACTTTTGTGATAAGCTTCCGGAAGGTTATCATCCTACTATAGGAAATGTAACTTCCATGGGAGTGACAACAATTATAGTTTCTGTAATTATGAAGGTGCTTCCTTGGTTTTAAGATGATACTTGATAATAAAAGCAGTTAGTCATTAATGATTGGCTGCTTTTATTATTTATAATTAGCTTAGAAAACTATATAAGGATAGTACTAATATAATATGATAAGGAGGATGGAGATGGAAGTAATTGATATTTTAAAAGATTTAATAAAGATTGATACTACCAACCCACCAGGGAATGAAAAAAATATTACTCAGTATATAATTAGTTTATTCGGTGATTATGATAAAATAAATGAAATTGATTTAGGTAACAATAGAGCATCTTTGGTTATTGATATCGAAGGAGATTCAGATGAAACGGTTGCCCTTATAGGGCATATAGATACTGTTCCTGTAACAGATCTAGATATTTGGAAGTATAATCCATTTGGTGCACATATAGAAGGAAATTTAATGTATGGTAGAGGAACAAGTGATATGAAAAGTGGATTAGCTTGTATGATTTATACAGGTTTGTATTTTGTGAATAATAATATTAAACCTAGTAAGAATATAAAACTTATTTTTACTGCTGATGAGGAAGCTACAGGAAAAGGTATCTTATCCATATTAGATGAAAATATTTTGGATGATGTAGATTTTATTATTGTGCCTGAAAATACTGATGAATGTATAGCAGTTAAAGAAAAAGGTGCGTTATGGATTCAACTAGAACTTTTTGGAAGATCAGCTCACGGGGCAAGGCCAGATTTAGGAATTAATTCAATTGAGGTACTATATGAATTAGTAAATTCCATTAGGCCTTTTGTAGAAAGTTATTGTGGTGATGAATTGTTAGGAGACAGTACAGTATCTATTAATGAAATAAGTGGTGGTGAAAAAACAAATATTATAGCTGATTATTGTAAAGCAAATATAGATATAAGGACAAATCCTGATATAACTAATGAAGAAGTCTTAGATTATATAGAAAAACAAATCGAAAGATTTGAACATAAGTACGAAGAATTAAATGTAAAATATAAAGTAATAACTGATAGACCAGCTTTAGAAATGAATAAGGGTCACAATTATGTTCAAGAATTTGTTAATACTTTAGAAAAATTAGATATGAAAACTGAATATAAAGGAGTAAATTATTTTACTGACTTATCATTGACTATGCCAAAGTTACCAAAACCATTTATTATTTATGGTCCAGGTTATGAAGCTTTGGGACATAAAGTTGATGAATATGTTTCTATTGAAGCAGTAAAAAGAGTAAGTAAAGCATATATCGAATATTTAAGGTAAAACACATTAAAACAGGTCTAGTAGCAACTGCTATTGACCTGTTTTTTTAAAGTCTTTTCATTTTGAAATTAGATATATTCTAAGATGAAAAATATATATTTAATGATTCATCTAAGAAAAATTTGAGTCTATGTATAGAATAGATTTATAGTTGAACTATAAAGAACTGAAATATGTTTTTATATTAAATTAAACTTTGCTATAATATTAATAAGATTAATATTAATAATTAGGAGGTATTGTAATGGACGTTTTATCTGCAATGCAAGGTAGAAGAAGTATAAGAAAGTATAGCAATCAACCCGTAGAAGAGGAAAAATTATTGAAGGTTTTAGAAGCAGCGAGACTTTCACCATCGGCTAAGAATGAACAAAACTGGAGGTTTATTGTTGTAAAGGATTCAGAAACAAGAAAGAAGCTTACTGAAGCCATTGATCAACCTTTTGTTGGTGAAGCTCCAATAATATTAGTTGGATGTGGTACAGAACCTGAAAGCGTTATGAGAGGCGGACAACCACGTTATACCGTTGACTTATCCATTGCTACTTCATATATGATATTAGAAGCTTATGAGCAGGGGTTAGGTACTTGCTGGTTAGGTAGTTATGATGAGAACGGGGTAAAGGAAGTATTAGACATTCCAAAAGAGGTGAGGGTAGTTGCAATAACCCCTCTAGGCTATCCTGATGAAGCACCATCTCAAAGACCAAGGAAAGAGCTTAAAGAAATCATAAGCTATGACAAGTATTAATACTTAAGTAAATATTAACAGTTAAGAATAGGGTAAAAATCAAGATGAATTTTAAAAAAAGAGGTGGTTATGTGGGAAACAAGGCACCAACAAGGGAAGAAGCATTCGAGCTATTAAAAAAGTATACCAAAAGCGAAAGCCTTATAAATCATGCTTTAGCTGTAGAGGCAGTTATGATACATTTTGCTGAATTATTAGGAGAAAAGGATATAGAAAAATGGGGCATTATAGGCCTTGTGCATGATTTAGATTATGAAATGTATCCAGAAGAACATTGTAAAATAACTAAGAAAATATTAGAGGAAGAGAATTGGCCTGAAGAATATATACATGCCATAATGAGTCATGGATGGAAGATATGTACCGATGTAGAACCTATTGAGAAAATGGAGAAGGTACTATATACTATTGACGAATTAACAGGGTTGGTAAATGCTACGGCTTTAATGAGACCAACAGGTATATCTGATATGAAGGTGAAGTCTTTAAAGAAAAAGTGGAAGGATAAATCTTTTGCAGCAGGTGTTAATAGGGCAGTAATTGCAGAAGGGGCAGAAATGCTTGGAATGGAATTAAATGAAGTTTTCTCTGAAACTATTGAAGCTATGAAAAATGTGGCAGAAGAAGTTGGGTTACAATAGTTGATTTGGTTTTATAGAGTTACCTATTAAATAGGTAACTCTATTTTCTATTATGGTATAATTAGGGTACTAGGTTATGATAGTACATAATAATAGGTGAAAGAGTTTAAGTTCCTATTTAAATAGTGCTAAAAGCCTAATAGCTTGCAATATAGATAAAAAAATCTTAAATTCTTAAAACTATTAATTATTAATAGAATTATAATTAGTATAGATGAAAGAGATATATAGTAAAATAATAGGTGGAAGTGAAAGATTATAAAAGAAAGAGAGGTCGTATAAGTGAGTAGAAAATATAAAGGAGTTATTTTTGATTTAGATGGAACCTTATTAAATACAATTGAAGATATCGGAGATAGTATGAATGCAGTTCTTGAAGAATTTAATCTACCTGCATATACCTATGAAGAATACAAGCAAAAAGTAGGTGGAGGATTTAAAAAGTTAGTATTAAAATGTCTTCCTGAGGGAACTGACGAAGATACAATTGATAAAGCAATAGATATGCTATATAAAAATTATGATAAAAGATATCTTAATAAGCTTAAGCCATATGATGGAATTGAAGAAATTCTAAATTTTATGGTTGAAAAAGATATAAAACTAGGTGTTAATTCAAATAAAAAGGATGAGTACACAAAAATTATAATTGAAAAATTTTTTGGAAAAATACTTTTTGTTAGAGTTTATGGTGAAAGGGAAGGCATTACTAATAAGCCCGATCCTACTTCGGCTCTAGAGATTGCACAGGCTATGGAACTTAAGCCAGAGGAAATACTATTTATAGGAGATTCAAATGCAGATATTATGACGGCAAAAAATGCTAATATGGATAGTGTAGGGGTCCTTTGGGGATTTAGGGGCCGTGAAGAATTATTTAAATATGGAGCAAATTATATAGTGTCAGATTGGAAAGAAATTATTGATATAGTGGAAAATAGCTAGTTACTGAAACTAGTTATTTACGGAAACTAGCTATTTTTGTACCTTGGATATTTTAAGCATAGAAGGAATAAATCCATAGCTTGGTTATCATATTTTTAGGACTTTTGTAATTTCTCTATGTAACCCTATATATCTAGTTATCAAAGAACTTTCATGGTATTATTGTATCCTATTTACAATATATTGGCAATTCATTTCCCACTTATAGAATATGGGAGAGTTCTTGCAAGTCTAGGTTAAAAATATGGTAGTATATTATTAATATATTAATATAGAAAACGTTAACAAGGGGAGGAGTGATGTTATGTCTAAATCGAGATTTCAGAATAATAAAAAAGTAATCGGCATTGTTGTTTTTTTAGTTCTTGTATTATCTATAATTAGTATTTTTTCGAAGAAGGCAATAAACCCTACAAAGAGCGGAAATGGAGCAAATTATTTAGATGAGAAGTCGGCATTAGTCTTTTTAACGGACTTTGGTGTTAGAGATGGAGCTGTATCTGCAATGGAAGGTGTTTCTTTTGGAGTGGATCCTGAGTTAAAGATATTCGATTTGACCCATGAAATTCCAAACTATGATATTTGGGAAGGGGCTTATAGATTAAAACAAACGGCTAATTATTGGCCAAAGGGGACTGTGTTTGTAGGAGTAGTAGATCCAGGGGTAGGTTCGGAGAGGAAATCTATAGTTCTTAAAACAAAAGAGGGATATTATTTTGTTGGGCCAGATAATGGGCTATTTAGTTTAGTGGCAGATGATATGGGAGTAGAAGAAGTAAGGGAGATTGATGAGAAGAAAAATAGATTAAAAGGTTCTGAAAAATCTTATACATTTCATGGCAGAGATATATTTGCTTACGTAGGAGCAAGATTATCATCAGGACAAAT